>JACQYL010000142.1 GCA_016208165.1 Deltaproteobacteria bacterium | reverse complement strand
GTTTCGAGTTTTTCGGTAAGCATATTGTATCTCCTTCAGTCATGGTGAATTTTAACGGCAAACATAGCCTGATTATATCGTAACTACTTATTATTGCAAGGCTTATCTCCACCTCGCGACCCTTAAGTCAATGACATTGATGTAAGTATTTTAGATCTTTTACATTAAATGCCACAACAGACAAGAGAGGTCTTTGCATATGTATTCTTTTGCGCAAATTAGGTGCAATATCTATTACATCAATGTAGTACCCTCTATACCAATTTATGCTATCATCATAAATATCTTCTATTATTGAGGCGAAGTTTTTGTTAATATTGGTTAATTCGGTTGAATTTAGAGTACTCTTAACTTCTATTACAGCTACGACGCTCTCGAATGGAAAAAGACCTAGATTCTGGTTCATTATGAATGGTGTAACTATCCGTTTATCGTAGATTATAATGTCGCACTCGGGACTCTCGTCTCCTACATGGTTGATTATATGTCCGGTGCCTATGCCAAACTGGCTGGTCAAAAAAGGCTTCAAACAGTTGCCGACAAACAGCTCTCGCAACTTGCCTTTAGAAACCGGATGTCCAATATCGCCTATCGCCTTAGCCTGCTCAATCATGCCCTTAACTAGCGCGGAGGCATGCTTTTGGACGGGCGTTCTTTTCATAGCGTAACCAGGCATGTTGTGTGATCAAGGATCACAAAATTGGGCGAGGATGGAATTTCAGATTGTTTCTCGGTAGGATAGCGTGTTTGTCGTTTAATTGCCACACATCTTTCGTGGCACGTCTTTCGAGGCAGTCTTCGCCGCGCAACGTGCAACCGAAATTTTGTTCTTTGACAGCCACGAAACAGGTCCTCGAGACATACTCAAGTTTCCGGCAAACGGACCGATCTGTGATAAGCATGGAAAGAAAGCGTGCGAATCGGAGGCCGCTTTTCGTCGAGGGCCGAACGGATGCCGGGTTCTCCGAAAAACAGGGCGACTCATGTATATTCCACGTCTCCCACGTATGCTTTGCCATCGAAGCCAAACTTAACCCAGGACATCCAATGCCGACACTCAGTCCCCTTTCCGCATCCACACCCCCCTCACTCAAGAAGTGGGTAAAAATCCTGCGGGCCGGTGTGTGCGGGTGCCTTTTCCTGCTGGTGTCCGTTCCCGGCCCTGTTTTGGCCCTATCTCCCTATGCATTTCAGGGACATGTCTCCCGCCGGGTCCTCTCGAACTATCTCGCGCGGGCCATAACCATGTCCAACATGTTGGACGAGATGGACCTCTACCTGACGGAACACATTCGCATGGTCACCCATCTCGGTGCGAAATTCCTAGGCCGTACGGCCCTCATCTGGGGCAACGAGGGTGTCTTCCCCGCCAGGGTGGCGGATCTCCCGGCCAAAGCATGGCAGGTTCATGCCGCGGACCCGGAAGTCCTGCTGGAAGCGGGTATATTCGAATTTGTATCCAGTGATGTCGAACTCGTGCCCATACCTTCCTGGGTTTTCGAATGGTTGGGGGCTCCGGTCCAAACCCGGAATTTCGATTACGAAAGCATGCTCTTCACCTGCCAGAGCCCGGTCATCGACGGCTATCCCGAGAATGCTTCAGTCCCGGACGTTTCCCGGACGGAAACCCAAATGTGGATATTTTATCAGGCCGCTTCCTACATAGACGCGGGCATCGAAGCCCTTCACCTGGGACAATTGGAATGGATGTGCGGATGCGACCCCGGCTTTGTTCAGCTCGAGTACCTGGCGACCCTGATTCGAACGTACGCCGCCCGGCACGCGCGCCGGGGGTTGGTTTTACTCAACGCCCATTCTCATGGAATCGTACGTGAGGGGAAATTGCTGCTGGACTTCTGCGAGTATCCGCTTCGTGTGAAGGAAGCGGCCGGGAGTCAGACCAACGAGGGCGTGTTGGAAATGGGCTTTCTGGACTCGATTTACGGATTGACGAAGGGAGGCCTGACACCGGGTGGATGGTACGTGGAGCATGCGCTGTATCTGGTGGAATTCGACCACGGCTACGCCGGGCTGACTCCCGGAACCTGCACGAAACCGGAGTGCGTCTGGGGATATGACGAGATCACCTGGTTCGCCCGGCTCGGACTGGAGGAACGCAACGCGTTCATAGAGTACGCATGGCGCTGGGTCCGCTCCCGGGATCCCTACGGGTTTGTGGAAATGCCGGGAATGCGCGACATACAGGGCTTGGCCGGCAACAACGCGGATTGGTATTACGCCAATTCGCCTTCCAGCCACCCCTACGGCTTTGACCAGGAGGAAACCATACGGCGCATCTGGCGAAGCCGCCCTCCCGTGAGCGATCCCACAGCCGGCCTTCGGGTCCTGCTGCTGCAGGGCTTCTGATCTCGAAACCTAACCCAGAAGCTCCATGAACGCCTGCAATCGAACCCGGACCGTCTCCCGTGGCATGCTTCCTTCGGTTTCCAGAAACAGGGTGGCGATGCCTCTTTTCTTGAGTTCGCGGTCTATGTAAGGATATTCAAACAGGTAAGGATGGCAGTACTTAGGTACGACAAACACGGCGCCCTTGATCTTGTACCGGTCCAGCTGGTCGCAAATCCAATCCAGTCTTGGTTTCAACGGGTACCGATAGCCCGAGGGTACATTGCCCAAATATCGTTCGACCAGGGCTTTCATTGGATCCGGCCCGGGCTCCACGGGTTCCGAATAATACCGTGGCCCCATCCAGACGTCGTCCATGGCTACAAGGCCGCCCAGCTCTTCGATCATTTCCATGAGGTTGAAATCCGCGGTCATGCAGTGTTCGAAGATCAGCATGGAGAGAAAAACAGGGATACCCCCTTCTTGCCTTTTTTCCTCATGGGGCAACTCCCGCAGCAGCTTCCCGAGCATACGGTTGTGTGCTTCTTTGGGCAACACGAGGCCGGCCCGAAGCACCTCCAATATCCGGCTCCCTGACAGAGAAACCCCATTTCGCGACCTCAACTCATACAGTTCCCGAATGAGCCGTCGGTTTTCGTTGTAGGTCTCGATGGCCGAGCCGATGGCTTCATTTGTAATCTGAACGTCGCAGAACGCTTCGATCGACTCGCGGAACCGCACCAACTCCCGGGCGTAGTACCGCCGGCCTTCCGGTGTTTTGAAGAAGGGAGGATTGAAATAGTAGAGGTACGGCGTCTTGCCGTGAACTTCCCAGGCTCGCACCAGGGTGCGCGCGTTTGCACACGCATCGGTCACGACCAGACCGTCCAGATAATCATATTCCCCGGTAAGAGCCTGTCCCAAGGCGGACTGACAGTAGTCGCACACAAAGATCGGGAGAATCGTTTCGCCTTTCTGGACCGTGTCTTCGTCGCTTTCCATCAGTTGAACCGGCAGAACTCCGGCCGCGTACATCAATTCCTCCGGAACTCCGGAATAGATGTACCCGAACACCTTCTTTCCGTCCTGCTTCCAATCCTTGGCAATCCCATGGCGGTTTTCATAGGCCGCCCTAAACTCGGAAAAATGATCCACGGCAGACTCCGTCTTGTATGTATTCAGAGGGTATGAGGAGGCGTCCCACAGGGCGGCGCCCTCCCCCGAGAACGATTACCTCTCTATTTCCGTTTTTTCTGTTCCAGGAGTTCCAAGAACGCGTCGATCCTGCCGTGCACTTGGGCTTCAGCGAAGCTCCTGGGGTCGGCCATGTCCGCATCGAAGGTGATCGAAGGGGTTTTGAGCTGTTCGTCCAGGAAAGCCATTTTATCCTGCACCACGCCTGTGATGTTGATGCAACTTCTGTTGGACAGAAAAATCGCGCCGTCACAGCCCCATTCCCGGACCAGCTTGCGGTAGCGCTCGTGGTTGACCGCCGCACTCGCGTTCTGCATGCAGGACCAGAGTCTCACGGCCACGCACTCCCAGGGTTTCTCCGGGTCCAACCTCCGGCCGTCCAGAAAGGGAGCCAGCCAGATGGTGGGAATATAACCGTCCACGGGAATCACGGCGCCACGCTCCCCCAGATAGTCGAACACCTGGAGCCGATACCAGAGCGGAATATTGTCCCACAACAGACGAAGCTTTTCGTTCGGTATGATGCCCAGCCGTTGGTCCACGCGTTCATGGGTGTCCTCCAACAGAAGGGCGTAGTAATCCACCGCCTCCGGTTTTCCCAGCGATGTCACGGCATAGAAGAGATCGCCGGCGGATTCCCTCAATCCCCTGGGACAGGGTATGGATTTCTTCAGCTCGTAGACTTCCCAAAACATCTCCATGGCGCGCACGGAAAGAGCCACGGTCTCCTGAAATCGGGTTTCATCCAGCTTCCCCAGACGTTGCTCTTCAATAAAAACCGCAAGGCCTTTGAGCGAAGAAACCATCCATTCCAACTCGTGATCCTGCAGTTCCCCCGTCAGATTGAAGGGCATGTCCAACAGATAGAAGGGAACATCGTACTCCATGGCCCACGTTTCCCACCACTTCACATACGGGTCGCAGACTCCGGTCATCCCCACTACCAGACTCGGATCCGGCATGGCGCCCATCGGCCCCTCCTGCCGGTACATCATCCCCAGACCGCACCTGAAGTAAGAGCACAAATCGTTCGAAAAGCCGCTCTGTTCGGCTGTTTCGCAAAACCCCCTGGCTTCCTGTTTCGCACAAGTGATCGTCACGTAGTTTTCGGCGATCACGGGATAAAGGCCCATGGCATTGAAGATCTCCGTGGGACCCAAAGCGGTTGTGTGCACGATGGGCCGCTTCCGGGAACCGGCCTCCGCGGCTTCCCGATAAAAGCGGGCCGTGTAGTCCTTACGCATCCGTTTTAACTCGCGATTCCTCTCTTCGAGTCTGGTCCGGGAATCCTGGGACATCTCGACTCCTTTTCAAGTGGTTGCTGCGGTTGATCTCTCGGCCCGGTGTTTGACCCGGAGAGGGTCGGACTTCGATCCGAAAGCGCGCCTGAACGGCGGAAGTTGACGGCAGAGTACCTCATTTTTTCGCTGATTTCCAGAACGCGTTTGGCCGGGAACAGACATCATGAAACACCTTCAACTTTGCCGCGATTTTTATTTGACAGGATGCGTCTGTTCGGGTATAAAGACGACTTCAATATTTTTACTTGGAGGGGAACTTTGGCGAATCATCCATCTGCCCTGAAACGGGCGCGTCAGAACGAAAAGCGGCGCCTTCGCAATGCATCCACCCGTACGCGCATACGGAATTTGATGAAAAAGGTTCGGCTGTTTCTGGAAAACAAGTCGGTGAACGAAGCACAGGCCGCGTTAAAGGAAGCCATACCTCGGATCCAGAAAGCGGCTTCCAAAGGAGTGATTCACAGGAACACGAGCCAGCGCTACATTTCCAGGCTCAGCCGTCAGGTAGCGGCTCTGTCCGAAACATCGTCCTAGATTTCCTCGCCCGTTCCATCGAGAAATCGGCCGACCTGCCAAGTGTCTACAGGATCGTTCCCCCCGCCGGGGAACGATTTTTCTTCGTTCAGCCCATCAGAAATCCCTGAACAGCATCTCGTTGACCTTCTCCGCCAGATTCGACAGGATCTTATCCAGCGCAATCTTCTGATTGGCGTCCGTGGCCAGCGGGTCGTCCGGAACCACCTCGTACCCTTCTTGGAAACTCAAGCCGTTCACGTTTTCAACGGTTTTGTCGCCCGCCCGTTTCTCGAGTTGAAACCCCATGGTGAGCGTTACTCTACGTTCAGTCGAATGCTCGTTGGCGCCGTAGGATAAGGGAGAAACGTAGATATCCTGAATCTCGCCTCGAAGCACCACATCCGCCCGATCTTCGGTCACCACTTTCAGCTCGGTCCTACGGTTGAATTCCTCGATGAAGATACGCGTGGCCGTAGTTTCGAGCCCCGGCTCGTTGGTCCGGTTCCGCATGACGGGAATGGCGATGGTGCGCATGTCTTCCGGAAGGCTGCCGTGCCGCCCC
>JACQYL010000141.1 GCA_016208165.1 Deltaproteobacteria bacterium | reverse complement strand
TCACTCACCGCGGCTACCTGGTTCCGGATCCCAAGGACCCCCTGCGGCTTGTATGCAAGGACGGCCACGATCCCAAGATGCTGATGCCCATTCATTGGGAATGCGGTGTCGTGTTTGATTACGTTTCGGACTAGGTTCCGCTTCCGGCCTCCCCGCAAGCATCCTTGCGAGGTGACGGACTCAGAACCAGGATGAAACCACACACTGTAGGGGCACGGCGTGCCGTGTCCCTACAAAAACGACCCGGCTGAAGGTGAACAAACAAAAGCCTCACATGTTGGGTTACGCTCGCTGCGCCCGCTAACCCAACCTACAATATCTAAGAAGCAGCGTAGGTTGGGTTGAGGAACGAAACCCAACAAATACGGCCTTACATGTTGGGTTACGCTTGCTGGGCCCGCTAACCCAACCTACACGACTTGCGGCGCCCCCTGGTTTGGCTTTCAAAATAAGACGATATAGGCGCAAACAGGGCCCAAAGCGGCCAAAATCCAAACCCTCCCTCTGGGACAAGGCTGGGTGAGGGAGACTTGGTTTGGTTTCCCTCAGACTCGCTTCACAGTTCCCAAGCGCCGCAGGTGCTTCGAGAGGTTTTGACATTGTAAATTATTTTGTGTAGAAACAAATTAGTACATATACCTTTACCCTATAACTATTTGGCTGGACGGAAAATCATCATGGAGCCACAGAAACCCATCGTTACGGCCGCTTCCACCAAAAGCGTGGAAATGGCCCGGAAAGTATGGCCCTTCGTTAAGAACGATTACGAAAGCGGTCATCAGTGGAAAGCGGAAGGAAGACCGGTGGTATGGTCCTGCGCCCTGGTCGAAAAAGAGATCTACTACGCCATGGACGTGTACCCCTTTTTCCCCGAACAATTTGCGGCCCTCTGTGCGGTACGGAGACGCGGCGGAACTCGGGACCCCAACGTCGAAAAAGAGGGCGTCCGCTTTTCCCGAATCGCCGAAGCGCACGGCTATCCCTCCTATCTTTGCGGATACCACCGCGTTGGAGTGGGCTATGTCATTAACGGCGACCTCGAGGACGCACCTTTGGGGGGCATGCCTCGTCCCGATTTCATGGTCACGACCAGCACCGCCTGCGACGTTCGGTTCAAATGGTTCGAGGATATGGCCCGGCGTCTCGACGTGCCCCTCTATGTCATCGACCGTCCCGAGCGCCATGAATTCGGATTCATCACCCGACGACCGGAACAACGCGCCTTCGATTACTATAAAACCCAATTGGAAGACTGTCTCAAGTTCATCCAAGAGGTGACGGGGCACTCCTTCAGTCCGGATAAGCTCAATGAAGTGATGGACTGGTCGTATAAGCTGAACGAATTGGCCCAGGAGATTCTGGAACTTCGAAGGGCTTCCCCCTGTCCCATGAGTTGCGCCGATGAGTTCACCTTGATGTATCCCTGGATGTACAAGGCCGGAACCAAGGCGGCGTACGATTTCTATCTCGAATTGAGGGATGAAATCCGCGAGCGCGTGGCCAAGCGGATCGGGGTCGTCCCCGAGGAAAAGTTCCGACTCATGTGGATAGGGCTGCCCAACTGGTTCAACATGGCGGTCATGAACTACTTCGAGCAGTATGGAGGGGTCTTTGTACGGTCCCCGGAATATCGAGCCCTTCCTTACCCTGCCCGCAATCCGGATGATCCTGTTGGCGAGCTGGCGTATCGGTACCTGTTCGCGGGGTATGGAGCGTACGGCATGTTGAACAACATCGAAGAGATCATCAAGGATTGCCGGGATTATCGCATTGACGGTGCGGTCCTTTCTTATCTGATCACGTGTCGGCCCCACGCGTATCGTCAGGGAGAAGTGAAACATATCCTCGAGGATCTAAACATCCCCTGTGTAAGCGTGGAGGGAGACCTGGTGGACGAACGGACGTACGCCGAGTCCCAGGTGAAGAACCGTCTGGACGGGATGGCGGAGCTGATTCTGCGAAAAAAGGGGCTATAGTAACATCTAACATCTACTCTGCGTCGGCGCCATGAAGGAACGTATTATGTTTTCAGAATTTGCGAACGTTATTGAACATCGTCACGAAGCAGTCAAAAAATGGAAAGAAAAAACCGGCAAACCGGCCATGGGCTACCTCTGTTGTGTCTTTCCGGAAGAAGTCCTTTTTGCGGCGGGCGTATTGCCGGTGCGCATCGTGGGTAGCGACGAACCGATCGAGAAGGTCGACGGCCATATAACCCCTTACGGATGCACGTTCTGTCGCAAGTGCGTCGATCTGGCCGCAAAGGGGGTGTACGACTACCTGGACGCCGTGTTCATCTCGAACACCTGCGATCTCGTCAGCAACCTGGACTACTGGTGGAGAGAGTTGGCTCCCAAGGAAGGCCTGACCATTGCGGACGTACCGGTGCGCGACTACGTCAACTTTTTCAACTACCCGCAAAAAATCACCGGAAGAGATGCTGTCCCGTACACCATGAACGAACTTCGTAAGATCCAGCAGGTGGCGGAGCGCTACACACACAGCTTCATCTCCGACGAGGATCTCAAAAGAAGCCTCGAAGTGTACCAGGAGCACAATCGGCTCATGCGCGAGCTTCATCTGATCCGCCGCCGGACTCCGCCCCCCATCACCGGCTATGAAGCCTGGATGGTCGAGTTCGCGAGTCTGTTCATGCCCAAGGACGAACACAATCGACTTACAAGAAATCTGCTGGAGGCATTGAAAGACCGCCCGGACGCACCGAAGGCCGGGGTTCGACTCTATATGTCCGCTTCTTCTACCGACCAGGTCACGGCCGAATTGATTCGCCTGATAGAAGAATGCGGAGGACAGGTCGTCTCGGAGGACCTCAGCGTGCACTCGAGCTATTACTGGAGCACGTACGCCATGGACAGGCCTCCTCTGGAAGCGATTGCCAGAAGAACCCTGTCCGTCCCGTGTGCGCGTTCGGCCCCCGCGGATCCTCGCCAGGACATGCGCTGGGAACATCTGAAGAAAACCATGGCAGACTACGACATTGAAGGCGTAATTTTCTACATTCTGCTCCAGTGCGAATGCCGGGCCAGCGAGTACCCCTACCTTAAAGGGAAGATCGAAAACGAAATGAAATTGCCGGTCCTCTTTCTGGATGGAGACTATTTCGGCGTGAGTTCGGAGAAAAATCGAATAAAAATACAAGCTTTCCTGGAAATGATCCGATAAGGCATCGTGAAATACGAGGGAATTCGGTTTCTCAGCCAGGGCTATGCGGCACACCTGTTTCTTCGATGCGTTTTCTCGTAACAAAGTAGGCTCCTGTTGGATGAACATGGTTGGAATCATCTGAAACCCAAAAAGCAAGGAGATCGATCATGAGAGCGTGTTCGTTGGGAAAGTCCGTTATGGTGGCCATTGCAGTGGGTCTATTGGTCATGACATCAACCTTTGGACTGGCCGAGGCGGAGATGAAAACCCTCAAGGTGGGTTGCATCATGCCCTTTACCGGGCCTTGGGGGCTTTACGGAGTGGCTCTCGAGCCGAGCATACAGATTTACGCGGATCTGTTGAACGAGGATGGCGGCGTAAAGATCGGGGAGGATACCTACAAAATAGAGATGATCTTCGTCGATGACGCCGGCGACCCCAAGCGGGGACCACTCGCCGCCCAGGAACTGCTCCGGAAAGGGGCTGTGGCCAACGTGGGATGTTTCACCGCGACTCCGCCCATAGGGGCTGTATTGATGCCCGCAAAGGTGCTCTTTGTGGGACAGATGCAACAAAGCTTTGACTTGAAAACAGGTCGCTACTTTATCGGGTCTAACGACGAATGGGGGGCCCCATTGTACGGGGTGTACGCCGCTCTCGAGATGTGGCCGGATGCCAAGAACATCGGAATGCTTTGGTACGACTGGCAGAAGATGCAGTCCGAATTGTTAACGGAAAAAATGCTGGCGCCCGGCAACCCGGTATCGGATAAAGGCATCAAAGAAATTTCCAGGCATTACCAGGTCATGGGAGACATGGACTATACCACCGCCCTGACGAAATTCGGCAAGGACGGGGTAGACTTGATCGTAACCGGCATCGGACCCGGCGATTACGCTCAGGCCTGCAAGCAGGCTGCGGAATTAGGACTGAAGTTCCACTTCTTCAACGCCGGCACGGCTACTGATTTGGATGAATTCATCAAGAATGCCGGTTACGAAAATGCGCAGGGCGCTTCTTACAACTGGCCCTGCCCCTGGGAAATCAAGAAATCTCAGGTGGACCCGGAATTGGTGAAAATGGCCCTCAGGATCAAGGATCGCTTCAAAGAAAAATACGGCAAACCCATGACCTACCTTGGCGGCTTTGATTGGGGCATCAACCATCTGCGGATACTCCTCGACTTCTACCAGCAGGCGGGGACGTTGGACCCGGATAAAGTGATGGAAAAAGTTCGGGGGGGAACGGTAAAGGACTTCACGGGTACCTGGAAAATGGGCGGTGAGAAGACCTGGGGAGCTCCGGTGGTCAAAGGCTCGGCCTGTCTGGACGGAGTCATCAAAGGAAACGAAGTGGTGTACGGCGCCGAATATCCGATGCCTACCATCCCGTAAAGGGTTTCGGACGGTGGCCCTAGCGCACGCCGGGACGCGTTGCATCAAGCCGGCCGCGGCGGACGTTACGCAGGCTTGGGCGGACAATGACCCATGTATGCGGAACCGGCGGCGCTGAAATACACGATTCCGATGAGCGATGATCTTGGACTCGCTCCGGCGACTGAACACCTTATGGGTTTCTTGTCGCCGGAGCCCTAAGTCCGGGACTTTGTTCCGACCTTCCGACAAGACTCAAGGAGATCCTATGCCCCCAGCCGCGGTGTGGATTAACGCGCTTATCATCGCGTCCACGATTGTATTGATGTCCTCCGGCTTGGTTTTGGTCTTCAGCATCATGGGTATACTCAACTGGTCGCACGGTCAGATGTATATGGTGGGAGGGTTCATCGTATATTACGTGGCGGCCAAGCTGGGAGTGAACTATTTTGTCGCCCTTTTTGCCGCCACCGTGGTCGTCGCCGGGCTTGGCGCGGTCATCGAGAAGTGGCTTTTGCGGCCACTTTCGGATCGCGGGTTTCTGCCTGCGAGCGTCGTGGGCTTGGGACTCATTTTTGTCTTCGAAGGGGCCGTCACGATGCTTTTTGGGACCGGCATCAAATCGGTGCCCACCATTCTCGAAGGCTCGTTGCACGTGGGAAAAGTGTCCTTGAGCGTCGAGAAAATGGCCTTGGCGGGATTAGCGATAGTGGTCATGCTCGGCCTGTATCTCTTTATCTGTCATACCAGGATCGGCTTAGCCATCCGGGCCGCCGCGCAGGAGCCGGAAGTGGCCGGATTGTACGGAGTGAGTTCGGGAAGGCTCTTCTCGTTGGTGATGGCCATCGGGTGCGGATTGGCGGCCCTGGCCGGCGGCATGATAGCCCCCGTCTATTTCGTTGATCCCTGGATGGGCTCGAAACCTCTTATTACGGCCTTGCTCGCTATCGTTCTCGGGGGGCTCGGCAGTTTTCGCGGTGCTGTTGTGGGGGGAATTTTTCTCGGATTCGTCATGTCCGTTGTCGCGTACTACATATCATCCTGGTACGAACTGGTGGCGTTCCTCGCTGTCATCTTGATCATACTTCTCAGACCGCAAGGCCTGTTCGGTATGTCGGAGGCCCGGGTATGAGCCGAATGACTTCCTCCATCTCAGGATCTTCCATTGCATCGGCCGCTGTTGTTGTTTGCGCGTTTTTCTTCCCGTTCTATACGGAGGATGCGTTCGTATTGTCACTTCTCATACCAGGCATGATTTGGGCCGCCGGTTGTATGGGGTGGACAACGATTGTGAGGACCGGGCAGTTCAGTATGGGCCAAGCCGGCTTTATGACCATCGGCGGCTATACGTCGGCTCTTCTGGCCATTCACTTTCAACTCCCCTTCTGGGTGACCTTTTTTGTGGCCGGGGCGGCGGCAGCCATAATCGCCTTTTTACTCGGGACCATCGTGCTTCGGTTGGGAGGCATATTCTTCGCCATCGTGACACTCTCTTTCGCGGAAGTCATACGGGTCTTTGCCACGAACCTCACGATCACCAAAGGCTCTTACGGACTCATTCCTCCGCCCCCAACACTGGACATCGGGAGTTGGAGCGTCAATTTCGCCGTGACCAAAGTGCCGTACTACTACGTGTCTCTCCTCTTTCTCATCCTGGCGGCGATCGTATTTTGGCGCATCGACAGCAGCAGACTGGGCAGGATTTTCCGAAGCGTGTCATCCAACGACAGGCTTTCCGAACATCTCGGCATGCATCTCATGAAATACAGAGTGATGGCATTCGTAGTCGCGGGTTTTTTTACCGGCATGGCGGGCGCATTGTACTGTCATTATCTGTTTTTCATGGGCCCCACCTTGTTTGGGCTGTGGGAATCCATCATGATTCTTATCATGTGCACCGTAGGCGGCGTGCGTTCCGCAGTGGCCGGACCGATCATCGGCGCTTTGCTCCTGTCCATCAGCGGGGATTATCTGTCGACTCTTGTCAAAGGCGCGAAGCCTTTGGCATTCGGCTTGCTCGTTGTCTTTGTGGTTTTCTTCCTGCCCGGCGGCGTGATTGATGTGAAACGTCCTATCCAGCGGCTGTTTTCCCGGGAGAAGAAAAACGCGGAAGGCTTGCAGCCCTCTGCTTAGGTGACTTTTACCATGGTAGGATGGGTGCGCTTTGGCATTACTTGAGCTACAGAACGTGTCGAAACATTTCGGTAAACTGGCCGCTCTCTCGAACGTAAGCCTCGAAATCGAACGAGGGGAGTTTGTCGGCCTGGTCGGGCCCAATGGCTCGGGCAAGACGACGTTGTTCAACGTCGTGAGCGGATTCTACAGTCCTTCCGGCGGGAAGGTATACTACAACGGAGAAGACATCACCGGGTTGAGGCCGGACAAAATAACGTCGAAAGGCCTCGTTCGTACCTTCCAGTCCAATATCTTATACAAAGAGGCCACCGCTCTCGAAAACCTGGTCCGGGCTTCCTACCTTCACTCGACCACGAACTCCTGGAAGGCTTTTTTCAACACCCGGGATTACCGCGAAAACGAGAAGGCCATTTTCGAGCGGGCCGAGGCGGCGCTCGCCCATTGGGGGCTCGAAGAGGTCCGGGACGTGTTGGCGGACGAATTGCCGCACGGACATCAACGGCGATTGGGGTTGGCCGTGGCAGTGGCGGCGGACCCCGAGCTGCTGCTGCTGGATGAGCCCCTAGCGGGGATGAGCGGGGAAGAGCGACTCGTGGTGATGGAACATGTGAGGGAACTTTCCAACCAGGGTATGACCATCGTTTTGGTGGAACACCACGTGAAAACGGTCTTGAACCTGTGCGAACGACTTCTCGCGCTGGACTACGGCATCAAGATCGCCGATGGAAAGCCGGAGGAAGTGACTTGTCAGAAAGACGTTGTTGAAGCCTACTTGGGTGCGGAAGAGGTGGTCGACCAGTGCTCTTAAGATTAGTGAATCTCAGGGTTTTCTACGATAAGGTGGAAGCTGTAAACGGCATTGATCTATCGATGGAGGAAGGTGAATTCATCACCGTCATCGGCGCCAACGGAGCGGGCAAGACCTCGACACTTAATGCCATCAGCGGTCTGACGAAACGTGAAGGCGAGATATCCTTTCGAGGCGAAAGAATCGATATGTTGCCTCCCCCGAAGGTCGCAGCCAGGGGCGTTATCCAAGTGCCCGAAGGCGGAAAGGTGTTTCCCCGGCTCTCGGTGCTGGATAATTTGAACATGGGCGCTTACCTGGTAAGAGACAAACGTGAGATTGCCGCCGGGCTGGAAAGAGTCTTCAGCTTTTTCCCCGTGCTTAAAGAACGATCCGCACAGCGAGCGGACAGTCTCTCGGGCGGCGAGCGACAGATGCTGGCCACAGGCCGCGCGCTCATGGCAAAGCCTGTTCTCCTTTTGATGGATGAGCCCACTTTGGGTCTAAGTCCGCTGTTGTGCCAGAGATTGGCTCAACAAATCACAAGTATAAACCGGGAAGGCATCGCCATCGTACTGGTCGAGCAGAATGCGCGAATGGCGCTGAAACTGAGCACCCGTGGATACGTTTTCGAGCGAGGACGGATTGTCCTAGAGGGCAACAGCGGCGATCTCATACAAATGGATGAAATCAAGAAAGCGTATCTGGGCATTTAGCGTCTATACACGCGTCTCTGTCGTATCGTCGAATGTGGAGGTTAAGCAATTGATATCCGAACCTATTCCAGCTCGAGAGCTGATTGAAACGGCCCTGGGAAACCGCCCCGCCGATCTGGTCATAACCAACGGAACCCTGGTCGACGTGTATTCTAAGAGGCTGATTCCGCGCCGTTCCGTGGCCGTTTACGATAAATGGATTGTATACGTCGGGCCTGACGCCGGACATACCATAAACGACCAAACCCAGGTCATCGAGGCGGAGGGTCGTTTAATCTGTCCCGGATATATCGATGCCCATACCCACCTGGCCAATTGTTGGAGCATATCCGATTTTCTCGGCTACGCCCTTCCCTGCGGAGTGACTACCTTTATCACCGAAGTGGAAAGCTATGCCCTGGCCCTTGGGGCTGATGGCTTCAAAGCATTTCTCGATCAGATCGAGCCCATTCCCGCCAAAGTGTTTGCGCTCATACCGCCCCTGATTTCCGCCAGCCCGGCCGTCGAACATCTCTACGTGGACCGCGACACGGCCAGGGAACTCCTGAAAGACCCGCGCGTATTGGGAATAGGCGAATCGTACTGGCAGAGAATCGTACTGAAAGACGACGATCGTGTTCTAGGATTGATTCAGGACACGATAAACGCGGGAAAATCCGTGCAGGGCCATGCCGCAGGGGCCTTCGACAGAAAACTGTCGGCGTACGCCGCGTCCGGCGCGGTCTCCTGCCACGAAGCCATTACCACGGAAGATGTTTTGTCGCGACTGGAGCTCGGTTACTACACGATGATCCGGGAAGGAGATATCCGCCGGGATCTCGAGATCATCCTGCCCCTGAAAGATCGGATTGACACGAGAAGACTGATTCTGGTCACGGACGGAACCAACCCTTCGCTCCTGGTAAAGCAGGGTTATCTGGTCGACGTAATCCAAAAAGCCGTGGACATGGGTTTCGATCCGCTGGAAGTCCTGCAAATGGTTACATTGAATCCGGCGCAGCATTTCGGTCTCGACGCCCTGACCGGGGGCATCGCACCCGGACGTCGCGCCGATATCCTTCTCCTTCCCGAACCCGGGAACATGAGCCCGGATCTCGTGATATCCGACGGCCGAGTAGTGGCTGAAAAGGGAGACATTCGCATTGCCCTCGAACGAGTACCCCACCCGGAAGCCTTTTACCATACGCTCCGAACAGGTCCCGTTTCTGCTGCGGACCTCTCGGCGCCAGCTTCTAATTCCGCTTCCGACCACCGCATACGCATTATGGAAATCCAGCCCGGAGGGCTAGTTACCCGCGAACAGACAGTGGAAGGCAAAGTCGAAGGTGGGGACTATGTGGCTGATGTTGAAAACGACCTGTTGAAGGTCGTGTTTATTGAACGGGTGACCGGTAAAGGCGAACGGTTCACGGGCTTTATCAAAGGATGGGGCCAGAAGAAAGGCGCCGTGGCCAGCAGCCTGTGCTGGGATGCCTCGGGCGTCATGGCCATTGGAACCAATGAAAACGATATCGCCCTGGCCATCAACCGGATCATTGATTTGAGGGGCGGCACTACCCTGTTCGTGGATGGTGAGTTGAAGCTGGAGATACCGTTCAGCGTTGGCGGATGCGTCTCGGAATTGGGGATCCGGGAGCTTGCCGAAAGGCTCGAACGTTTTCAACAGATGGTGGCGAGTTTGGGCTCTGAACTCGATTCCGCCCACCTCACGCTCAATACGCTGAGCACGGCCGCCATTCCTTTTATCAGAATGACCGAGCAGGGATATTACCGTTTCAGAGAAAATGATATTGTTGGACTAGGATAGACACGAACTCGATGTCCGGATTTGAACCGGTTCCTGTAACATGCGGACGCAACGGCCGGAGCAGGCCCAAGATTCCCGGATATCATCTCCGGATAATACCGGCAAAGGAGATCCCAAATGGACGAGGCAATTCTAAGGGCGCTCTGCGACAACCTTAACGTCAGAGGGGGCTCCATACCGGCTATGGCGTGTCCCCAGATGTTCGAACTTCTGGACGAACTTTTTACCCTCGAGGAAGCCGAGGTCGCCTGCAAGATGCCGGCGGCGGCTGTTTCGGCCCGGGATCTGTCGGAAAGCTTAGGCAGACCCATAGAGGAAATCCTGCCTCTCCTGGAATCCATGGCCGACAAGGCGACGGTGGTCTCCCGAACAAAGGACGGCGTGGTGCTGTACAAATTGATGCCTATTATGCCGGGCATTTTTGAATTCCAGTTCATGCGGGGCGCCAAGACCGAGCGCGACCGTCGTTTGGCCAAGCTGTTCAGACGATATTTGAATTTGGCCGAAGCCGAAACGGAAAAGGCCATTCCCATCCCAAAGGACGTAACGCCCTTCATGCGGGTCCTCCCTGTGGAAAGGACCATTGAAGTAGCCCCTCAGGTCTATACGTTCGAGCAGCTCTCGAAATATATCGACTCGGCGGACGCGATTTCCGTGGGGCACTGCTACTGCCGTCACGAGGCCTATCTGTTGGGAGAGGAACTGTGCGACACACCCGTCGAGTGCTGCATGAGTTTCGGACCCGGAGCCGAATATACCGCCGAAAGGGGCATTGCCCGCGCCGTAACGAAGCAAGAAGCCAGGGAGATTCTGGAACGCTGCGAAAAGAGCGGTCTGGTGCACATGAGCTCCAATACGACAAAGTACCTCGAGTTCATATGCAATTGCTGCGGTTGCCATTGCGGCGTCCTAAAAAAGCTGAATGAAATGGGCCGGCCCGTCTGGTCCGCAACTTCGGGATATCAGGCCCGGGTCCGGGAGGAAACCTGTGACGGGTGCGGTACGTGCGAGGAATATTGCCAGATGAAAGCCGTTTCCCTGAGTGATGACGGCGTCAGCGTAATCGATGAAATCCGCTGTATCGGGTGCGGTATTTGCGCAAGTCTCTGCCCGTCGGAGGCCATTTCCATGGAATTGCGGGAAGAAATACCCAACCCGCCGGAAACGCCCAAGGACCTGCGGACGGCTATTATGAAGGATTTTCAGCGCGCCATGAGTAAGCAGAAGTAGATATCCCCGCCCCGCCTTCCGATGAAGCCCGGGGCGTTCGCCTTCGATTCAATTGTCCACCATCAGTATTGAAAGGGATTCCGATGGCAGAGAAGTTCGTAAGCGAAAGGAACCTGCGGTTTTTGCTGTATGAAGTCTTCGACGTAGAATCGCTTACCCGGTATCCGGTATATGAGGAGCACAACAGGGACATTTTCGGTATCGTGCTGGAAACCGCGTTGAAAATGGGGCGCGATCTTTTTCGACCTTGTTTTCAGGAAATGGACCGGAATCCTCCTGAATTTGTGGACAACGAAGTGAGAGTCCACCCTATGGTGGCCACGATCCTGAGGCAGTTGGGAGAAGGCGGATGGATCTCGGCCAACGCTCCTTATGAATTGGGCGGCCAACAGCTTCCTCATCTCGTCACGGCTCCCTGTCGCTTCGTTTTCAGCGCGGCCAACTATTCAGCCAGTGTCTACGCGTTCCTAAGCACAGGCGCGGCCCACCTCATCGAATCCTTCGGTTCCCAACAGCTGATCGACACGTACGTCCCCAAGATGTTCGAAGGCGAATGGCAGGGAACCATGGCTTTGACCGAACCGCAGGCCGGCAGCTCCCTGACCGACATCTCGACTCAGGCCATACCCGCGGATCCGGGTTACTATAAGATCCGGGGACAGAAGATCTTTATCTCGGCGGCGGACCATACGGGAGTCGAGAATGTGGTGCACCTGATGCTGGCCAAAATTCCGGGAGCGCCGCCGGGCGTGAAAGGCATATCCTTGTTCGTGGTCCCCAAGAAACGGATCGAAAAAGACGGAACCCTGGTGAGCAACGACGTCAACGTGGCCGGAATCTATCACAAGCTCGGTTATCGAGGATCTCCCATTGTCCAGCTCAGTCTCGGGGAAAAGGATGACTGTCGAGGATACCTGGTCGGAGAGGCTCACAAGGGCCTTTCGTACATGTTCCAAATGATGAACGAAGGTAGAATCGACGTGGCTATAGGCGCCACGGGCATAGCATCGGCCGCCTATTACGCCTCCCTGGAATACGCAAAGACCCGACCCCAGGGAAGAAGGCTTTCGGCCAAGGATCCCACCGCGCCGCCCGTACCCATCATCGAGCATCCGGACGTCAGGAGGATGCTGCTCTTCCAGCGCGCCGTGGTGGACGGCTCCCTCTCCCTTCTGCTCCAGTGTTCCAAGTACGTGGATATGATCAAGGTCTCGGAGGGCGAAGAGAAAGAGCGTTACGCTTTGCTGCTGGATATCCTGACGCCGGCAGCCAAAACCTATCCGTCGGAAATGGGAGTGTTGTCCGTCAGCCAGGGGCTTCAATGCCTGGGGGGCTACGGATACTGCGACGAATTCCCTTTGGAGCAGCACTACAGGGATGCCCGTATTCACCCTATCCATGAGGGCACCACCGGCATCCAGGGACTCGACCTATTGGGCCGAAAAGTCACCATGAAGGATGGTAAGGCCTTCTCCCTGTATGTGGACGAAGTAGAGAACGCCATACAGTCGGCGGGCGCCATTCCCGGTCTCGAGTGGTACGCCCGAAGACTCGAGGAAGCCCTCGAGAAACTTCAGAGCAGTACGTCTCACCTCCTTCAATTCGCCATGGCCGGAGATGTCGAACGCTTTCTTGCCGACGCCACCCATTATCTCGAACTGTTCGGCATCGTCACCATTGCATGGCAATGGCTCCTACAAGGAATGGCCGCACAAAATGCGCTGGGGGGGAGTTTGTCGGAAGCGGAAACCAACTTCTACCAGGGCAAGATGCATACCCTGGCATACTTTTTCCGATACGAGCTGCCCAAAATCGAGGGGTTGACCCGGTTAGTGGCGGAGAGCGATGGTTTGACCGTCAAGGTGAACGAGTCCCATTTCTCCGACTGATCGGGGCCGCTTTCCGGACTCGATTTTCAGCAGGTTAGGTTAGCGAGTGTTGCTCAACACCCTGAATGTATTGGATTACGCTTGCTCGCTAACCCGGCCCTTACCATAACAAAACCCGCCTAAAGGCATGAAAGGTGCACTATGAACAAATCGACGGTCAGCATAGTCAAATATGAGCATCCGTTGGAATCGGTCAGGAAGGCTGTGGAACTTTGCCGGGGACTCGAGAGTCTCCCAGCGAACGCCAAGGTGTTCATCAAGCCCAACATCGTCTTGTGGACCCGTTTCGTGCCGTTTCCCAAATGGGGTGTCATCACGACATCCAGGGTCGTGGAGGACATGGTGGTGCTGCTCAAGGAACACGGAATTCAGGACATCACCATCGGCGAAGGCTCCGTCATGATGAATCCCAAAGACAGGGAAACTCCGGCCCACGCCTTCCGCACCCTCGGTTACGACATGCTCAAAGAACGGTATGGCGTGAACTATGTCAACGTGTTCGAACGCCCCTTCGAAAGCGTAGACGTGGGCGACGGGATAAAACTGAATTACAATGTGGACGCGCTGCAGAGTGACTTTGTAGTGGACCTGCCCGTGTTAAAGACTCACGCGGCCACGGTGGTCAGCCTGGGTATCAAGAACCTGAAGGGTCTGATCGATATCTCGTCCCGAAAAAAATGCCACAATGCGGATCCGGTGAAGGATCTCCATTACATGGTCTCGAAGCTGGCCAATCCCATGCCCCCAATGCTCACGCTCCTTGACGGCATTTACACCAACGAACGGGGTCCCGCCCTCGACGGCCGCATGCGAAGAAGCAATATCCTGGCCGCGTCAACGGACGTCCTTTCCGCGGACATGGTAGGGGCCGAGATACTTGGCTACGAGCTTTCGGAAGTCCCGCACCTGGCCCATGCGGCTCGCGACAGAGGACGTCCCCTCGATCTGTCGGATATCGAGGTGGCCGGGGAGCGGATCGAAAACGTGGCCTCACGGCACGAATACGATTTCCCGTTCAACGAAGACAATACGCTACCCATGCCTTTCGTAAAGAAGGGCATACAAGGCCTGTCGTACCGCAAATACGATATCACTCTGTGCACCTATTGCACGGGGATTAACGGAGCCGCCCTGGCGGCCGTGGCCCAGGCATGGGACGGAACCCCGTGGGACGACGTGGAAGTGCTTACAGGAAAGGTGATGAAGCCCACTCCCGGTAAGAAAAAAACCATATTGCTCGGAAAGTGCATGTACCAGGCCAACAAAGACAATCCCGACATACAGGAGATGATCGCGGTCAAGGGATGTCCCCCCTCGCCCAAATCCGTGGTCAAGGCCTTCCACCAGGCCGGAATCAACGTGGATCCGGCTATATTCGACAACATGGAGCAGATGCCTGGGCTCTACATGAAACGATACGCGGACAAGCCCGAGTTTGAAGAAGCGTTTTTCAAGGTCGGGTAGACGGCTGATTACCCAAAATGGTTTGTAACTACCGAGTTGCATAAATTCATTACCGCTCTTCCGTGGTGCGGCAAAGTTTAGGAATTTTGAAAGGAGTCCGAGGGAAACTTTTTGAGGTTTTCCTCAGCTACAAGAGATATATCGTTCTTGCAGCTCGAACATCGTTGCGGAGGTTTGATGACAACGAACAAAGAACTGAGCCTAAATGCGAAAGAATGCGCCAAGGCCCACGGCGCGAATCTCGTCGGCGTGGTCCGAGTGACCGACTTGCCGGAACACGAGTCCACGATCTCGAGGATACTGCCGTCCGCCCGGTCCGTCATGGTGGTGGCGGCCACGCACAGCCGGACCGCCATATCGTCGGACAACAATCAGGCCGCGCAGTTTGATACGATTTATACTTACAATGAGTGCTCGGGCGCGGCTCACGCCGCAGCCCGGTATCTCGAGTCCCAAGGCTTCCCTTCGGCCGCCGTGCCTGCTTTCCTTCCCATCGACATGGGCGAGACCAAGAAAGGCATGAGGGGAGACATTTGCTGGCGCCGAACCGCTGTCCGGGCCGGACTGGGTTCCTACGGAGAGAACGGTCTTTTGGTGACACGGGAATACGGCGCCGCCGTGCGCTTATCCGGCGTGGTGACCGCGGCCGAATTGGAACCCGGTACTCCACTCGAGAAGGACGTCTGCGACCATTGCATGCGATGCGTCGAGGCCTGTCCGGCGGGGGCCCTTTCGGGAGAAGGAAAGATCGACAAGAAGCTCTGCGGAGACGTCATTTTTAAATACGGGTTTCGGTATTTCCACCAATTCATCAAGGGCCTCATTGGAAAACAGGCAGAACAACTCGAAGAGATCGTCCAGGGCCAAGGCCTGATGGAAATATGGCAGAACTTTATGACAGGCAACTACTACTATTGTTTTCAGTGTCAGTCCCAATGTCCGGCGACAAAGCAGCCTTCTGTCAGGAGCACTCATGGATGAATCCGTACTTCTTATAGAAAAAAGCGAAGGCATCGCCACCCTCACGCTCAATCGGCCGCAAGCCATGAACGCCCTTTCCACTGAACTCCGGAGTCATCTCAAACAGGCGTTCGAGGAACTGCGATCCGATCCGGGCATAGGGGTCGTTATCCTCACCGGGAACGGGCGCGCGTTCTGCGGAGGCCTTGACCTGAAGGAACTGTCCACGGACGGCATAATTCCCATAGGCACGCCCGAATGCGAACACGGCGATTTTTTTGCAAAAATGCGCGAATTCGACCGGCCCATCATCGGAGCCGTAAACGGGATCGCCGTTACCGGCGGACTTGAAGTCGCCCTGTCGTGCGACCTCCTCATCGCCTCGTCGGAAGCCCGCTTCGCGGACACGCATGCACGGGTCGGTCTCCTACCGGGCCGTGGGCTCAGCCAGAAGCTCGCCCGGCTTATCGGCGTCGCGCGCGCAAAGGAGATGTCCTTCACGGGTAACTTTCTCACCGCCGAACAGGCGCTCAACTGGGGGCTGGTCAACCGCGTCACGTCCCCCGAAGAACTGATGCCCACCTGCAGGGCCCTGGCCAAAGACATGCTGTCCTGCGTCCCGAAGATCGTCCGCGGATACAAACGCTTGATCGACCGCGGCTACGCAACCACCCTGTCGGAAGGCCTGGAACTCGAGGAGCGCACCGCCATCGAGCAGTATAAGGAAATCACCCCCGAGTGGATCGAGTCCCGCGTCCGCCAAGTGAAGGAGCGGGGCCGCAAGCAGTCGAAGAAATAGAAGGGACAGGATTGTGCGAGGGGGGAAAACTTTTGAAAAAGTTTTCCCCCCTTTCACCCCCCTTACAAAACTTTTTATGCAGGCGCCGCCCATCGACAAGCTCAGGGCAGGCTCCTTCGGAAGGCGCCTAAGGCACAATTGTGTTATCGGCCGGATTCTCATGCCGGGCTTGTAGATACCGTCTTGAGAGTCAAGGCGGAATTCCGAAATTTTGATGTCTTTTGCTCTTTGAAAACATAAAGAATGCCTCCGACCTCTCAAGGATAGCATGGGCGCGATCTCAGTAAAGGCTGCCCTCCGGCTCGCTGTCGC
>JACQYL010000140.1 GCA_016208165.1 Deltaproteobacteria bacterium | reverse complement strand
TACCTCACGAATCAGGCCCCCAAAGTGCGTTACATGGCCGGGGGGCAGGTCAAGAAACTGCCGCTGGTGGTCCGCACCACTTCCGGCGGCTGGATCCGGGCGGCGGGCCAACACTCCCAATCTCTCGAAGGCTGGTTCACACAGGTGCCCGGCCTGAAAGTGGTTATGCCCTCGACCCCCAACGACGCCAAAGGATTGTTGCTGGCTTCGCTCCGCGACAACAACCCCGTGCTCTACATCGAGGAAAAGGCTCTTTACGGGACCGCGGGTCCCGTTCCGGAGGGAGAATACCTGATCCCCCTGGGCAAGGCCGAAGTAAAGAAGGAAGGCAGCGACGTAACATTGCTCTCGTATGCGCTTATGCTGCACAAGTGCCTCGAGGCGGCCGAGCAACTGGCCGGGGAAGGCGTTAACGCCGAGGTGATCGATCTGAGAACCCTGTCTCCTCTGGACCATCGGACGCTGGCCGCGAGTGTGCAAAAGACTCACAAGGCCGTGGTGGTTCAGGAGGCTTACGAAATGGCCGGGGTCGCGGCGCAAGTGGTCAAGAGCATCATGGATCATTCCTTTGATTATCTGGACGCACCGGTCAAGACCGTGGCCGCTGCGGACACCATTATTCCGTTCAGTCCGCCTCTGGAAGACGCCATGCTGCCGAGCACGGGAAAAGTGGTCCGGGCGGTAAAAGAGATTCTGGGCTGATCGCTTGTTTAAATGAAACTCGAGGTAGCTGGGGTCCCGCCGACCTCCGCTACCCGAACTTTATCAACTACCCTTATTCAATGAGGAAACAGAAAAGTGGCCGCCAAAATCAAGATGCCCAAATGGGGCCTCACCATGAAAGAGGGAAAGATCACCAAATGGCTCAAGAAAGAAGGTGATCGCGTCAAAAAAGGGGAGCCGCTGTTTGAGGTTGAAACCGAGAAGATCACGAACCTGGTCGAATCCACGGCCGAAGGGATCGTGTTCCAGATTGTAGTGCCTTCGGGAGCCACCGTGCCCATCGAAACCGTCGTGGCCGTGGTGGCCGGAGAAGGAGAGCAACCCGAACGCCTCGAAGGCGCGGCGGCTACGGCCGCCGGAGCGGCAGCCCCTGCCGCGGAGGCGGCTCGAGGGGCTCAGCCGGAGAAACCTCGGGAGGCCAAATTCGTTCGGGCCAGTCCCGCGGCCCGCCGCCTGGCCAAGGAACTCGGAGTGGACCTGGCTTCGGTTGCCGGATCCGGTCCCGACGGAAGGGTCAGCGAAGAGGATGTGAAAAAATTCCACGAGGAAGGTCCACCCCCGCCCAAGATCACGCCCCTGGCCGAGGAGATGGCGAGACAGGCGGGACTGGACATCTCGACCCTCACTGGAACCGGCGAAGGAGGCAAGATTACCAAGGAAGACGTCGAGCGGGCTCTTGGAGCGAAAGCGCCGGAAATGGAACCGTCGCCCGTCAGGTCCATCCCCTTTTCCGGCATGCGCAGGGCCATTGCTCAGAACATGCACGCCAGCCTCCACACCACGGCCCAGTTGACCACCTTTGTGGAAGTGGACGCGACCGAGACGGTGAGGTTCCGCGACAAGATCCGGGAGGAATACAAGAACGACCCATCGGTAAAGGTTTCCTTAAACGATATCATCGTCATGGCCGCTTCCCGTGTGCTGAAACGCTTTCCCATCATGAATTCGACGCTGGTGGGGGAAGAAATACTGCTCCACGACGCCGTGCATATGGGCGTGGCCGTGGCGTTGGCCGAGGGGCTCATCGTACCCGTGCTCCGGAACGCGGACAAGAAAGGACTTCTTCGGATTGCAAGGGAAGTCAGGGAATTGGCTCGCAAGGCCCGGGAAGGCGGCTTGACCGTCGACGAAGTGACCGGAGGTACATTCACCATCACCAATGTGAGCATGTTCGAGGTGGACGGCTTCACGCCCATTCTGAAACCGCCCGAAACCGGCATACTGGGCGTGGGTCGAACCAAGGATAAGCCCGCCGTGTACAATGGAGCAATCGCGATTCGAACGATGATGTTTCTGAGCCTTACGTTTGACCATCAGGTGGCGGACGGCGCTCCGGCCTCCGATTTTCTGCAGACCCTGGCCCGGCATCTCGAGAATCCGTCCTTGATTCTGGCCTGACGGCATGGAAGAAATCAACTGACCTACGAGGTGACAGCATGTACGACGTGGTGGTTATCGGCGGGGGGCCCGGTGGATACGCAGCGGCGATCCGGGCTTCTCAACTCGGAGGGAGAGTAGCTCTGGTCGAAGCGGGAGACATGGGCGGGACGTGCGTGAACAGGGGCTGCATTCCCACCAAGGTATGGCACGAGGCCGCTGCAATGCTTCGTTCCTTCCGCATGGCGGAAGCCTTTGGAATCAAGTCCGCGGTTGAAGGGCTCAACCTGACGGACCTTCGCGCCAGGAAGAACGGGGTCGCGAGTGATATCCGGATGGGAATGGAAGCGCTCCTCGCCAATAACGGGATCGAGGTCATTAGGGGGCGCGCCGTGCTGCGAAATCCCCGCGAGATCGATGCGGACGGAAAGAAACTGGAAACCCGAAAGACCATTCTGGCCACGGGCGGCAGCCTTGTCGTGCCGGACATCCCGGGCCTCGAGGAAGCCGCCGTGGGAACGGATCGGTTGCTCGATATGACCGATGCTCCGGCTTCGGTGCTCCTCTGCGGCGATGGCCTCATCGAAGTGGAATTGGCGAGTACTCTGAGCATCTTCGGAGTGCGGATCGTCCTGGCCACCGAGAGCCGCAGGTTGCTTCCCCGCGAGGATCAGGAAACCGGTCAGCGGGTATCCCAGGGCCTCCTCGACCTGGGCGTCGAGCTTCATCGTAAGGCGCGTATCGAGTCCGTGGAAGCATCGGGCGGGGGCTTCAAGGTGAACCTGTCCGGCTCCGACCAGACTTCGGTGACCGTGGATCGGGTAGTGATTTCCGGCAGGAAGCCGAATTCGGCCCGTTTGGGGCTCGATCAGGTCGGGATTCGCGTGAACGACGACGGCAGCGTGTGGGTGAACGATCGGCTGGAAACGTCCAAACCCGAGGTCTATGCCGTTGGCGACGTTACCGGAGGCTGGATGCTCAGCCACGCGGCTTCGTCCATGGGAGTCACGGCGGCTGAAAACGCCATGGGAAAAAGTGGAAAGTATCCTTTTCACCTCGTTCCCCGGGTGGCTTGGTCCTTTCCGGAAATGGGCGCCGTCGGCCTATCCGAAGAGGAAGCCGAGGAAAAGGATCTGGAGGTTAATGTGGGCGATTTCCCATACGCCATCAATGGATTGGCCATGGCCCGCGATGAAGCGGCCGGCGCCGTCAAGATTGTTTCGGACGCCCGCTACGGCGAGATCCTGGGAGTTCACATTGTGGGCGCCTGCGCTACGGAGCTGATCGGAGAGGCCGTTCTGGCCATGAGTCTCGAGTGCACGGTTCAGGAACTCGCTCGAAACATCCGCGCGCACCCGACCTATTCGGAAACCATAGTGGACGCTTCCCGGGCCGCCTTGAACTGGGCTCTGTATCTTCCCAAACGGTAGCTCGGGGGGGTCGATGGCTGCCGTCGGACCGCAACAGGCGCTGGAAGTACTCGACTGGGGACTGCTGGACTATGGGGAAGCCCTCGAGCGGCAGGAAGCGCTCGTCGGCGAGCGGGTGGCCGGGACCTCTCCCGACCGTCTGGTGCTCGTGGAACATCCGCCCGTCGTTACGGTGGGAAGGAGCGGCGATACGCACGACCTGCTGCTGTCCCAAGAGCAACTCGTGCGACGAGGAGTGGCGGTCCACTTCGTGAGTCGAGGCGGCCAGGCCACGTATCACGGGCCCGGTCAGATGGTGGCCTACCCGATCATACGGCTGGGGAAACGAGATTTGCACCTGTACCTCGATACCTTGTTGGAGGCGGCGGCGGAAGTGCTCCGCATCTTCGGTATCGAACCGCAATTCAAGGAACGAAGGCCCGGCCTGTGGGCGGGTTCCGGTAAAATAGCCAGTGTAGGCATTGCCGTGCGGAGGTGGGTCACCTACCACGGCCTGGCCTTTAACGTGAACACCGATGTGGATCCCTTCGGGCTCATCGTACCTTGCGGAAGTCCGGGGCAACCCATCACCTCGATGGCCCGGGTTCTGGGTCGTCCCGTCGATATGGAACGAGTTAAGGAGCATTTTGTCGGCGCGTTCCGCAAGGCCTTCGGATACAGGGAACACTCGGCTCCGGAGTGCCAAACCGGAAAGCACCCGGAGTGGCTCGTCCGCCGCGCTCCCGACACTGCGGCCATGGGACGCATGGAGCGCAGGCTTGGGGAAATGCGCCTGGCCACGGTGTGTCAGAGCGCCGAGTGTCCCAATCAGGGCGAATGCTTTGCCAGGGGTACGGCCACCTTTATGATATTGGGGGACCGCTGTACCCGGCGATGCCGTTTTTGCGCCGTAACCAAGGCCGTTCCCGAAATCCCGGACCCGGACGAGCCGGCGAGAGTGGCCCGCGCGGCCTTCGAAATGCGGCTTCGGCATGTGGTGGTCACTTCCGTCACCCGGGACGACCTGCCCGATGGCGGCGCGGGACAGTTCGTGTCCACTATCCGGCGGATTCGGGCGTCATGCCCGGAGGCCACGGTCGAAACGCTGATTCCGGATTTTCAGGGCTCGGTGGCGGCATTGGAAACCGTGGTTGCGGCCTGGCCCGACATGCTCAATCACAATGTCGAGACCGTGGCCCGGTTGTATCCCGTCGTCCGTCCGCGGGCCGATTATCGCCGTTCCCTCTCCATACTGGAATACGCTTCGACAAGAGGGCTGAAGGTTAAGTCGGGCCTCATGCTCGGCCTCGGAGAAACGGACGGCGAGCTCCTGGAAACGCTTGTGGATCTCAAGCGCGCGGGTTGCCGGTACCTGACGTTGGGGCAATACCTCGCGCCATCCGGGGAACACATTCCCGTGGCCCGGTACGTCTCACCCGAGGCGTTCGACCGATGGGCCGAGGCGGCCCGCAACATGGGTTTTCTGGGAGTAGCCGCCGGGCCGCTGGTGCGGAGTTCGTACCGAGCTGAAAACATGATGGATTTGTCTCCGAAACGGAAAGGTGAGAATAGATATGGCCAGGAAGAGATTCATTGTGGAGCTGGGAACAGGCATTGATCTGCACGGAGAGAATGTGACCGAAGCCGCGCGCCGGGCCGTTAAGGATGCCATATCCAAGAGCTGCCTCTGCGGGCTCCTCGAGATCCTGGACCTCAAGGATCTGGAAGGGGTCGGCGTGGACATCCTGGTGGCTTGTCCAAAGCCTGAAGAGGTGGATCTCGAACAGGTCATGGCCCAAGCGCCCATCGGGCGAAAAACCGCCGTTGCCGTTGCCGGCGGCATGGTCACTCAGGGCATTTGTGTGCCGAAATTCGGTCCCAAGTGTGACCGGATCATGGTGGCGAACGCTTCGGTCACCGTATACGTGCAGGACTAAGCGGCGTTTGTGACAAGATTCACACGAAGTGGCGAACGAAAAACGTTGAAGCTCGATTGAGGATGGACTACACTGTCTCAAACTCGGGAACAGGCCTGAGTCAATAGAATGCACGATCATCACTGCATTTTCGTATACAAGAATCAAACCCGTCTTGACTTCGCTTATATACATGACCGTTTCGAGAAGTGTTCGCACCGTTTCTCGGTGATTATAGAGGGCGACTGCCGGAACATTCCGTTGTAAACCCGACTCAAAGGTCGGCAGACGATATCCTGTTCAACTGCATCTTCCAGAAAAAAGCCGCCGCTTGCTTTCAGGCGGGACGGGCGGAGCTGTGTGCGCCTGCGGGCGTAAAAGCGGGGATTCAGGATCTCCCTGGGGCGTCTTGCCTTGGGAGACCGATATTTTCAAGGTACGGGGGGAAACGGAGGATTCTTTTTAACCTTCAAGCGAAGGAGGAGACAAAGTGTCTGCAAGAACGGGGATCTTTTTTGTACTGGTGTGTGTGCTTCTGGCTCCCGTGGCTGCCTGGGCGGCCGAACCCGGGGTCACGGACACGGAAGTCGTTGTGGGTGTGAGTACTCCCCTTTCCGGTCCCGCGGCCCTCTGGGGGGTCACCGCTCTGGGCATGAAAGCTTGGGCGGATCATATCAACGATCAGGGAGGTATTCAGGGCCGGAAGATCACGGTCATTATAAAGGACGACGGCTACAATCCCACCCGGTCCATGGCCAACTTGCAGGAAATGAAAGACCAGGTTTTCGCCATCTGCGGACTTCTAGGTTCGGCGCCCTGCAATGCTTCCAAGGACTTTTTCCCCGAAAACAAGATTCCTCTGATCACGGCTTACGCCAATGTGCGCATTTACGCCAATCAGCCCAAAGAAAAACAGCACTATTACTTCATCGCCTATCCGGACTACGAAGACGAGAACCACTTCCTGGCCGATTACGCGATCCGGAATCTGGATACCAAGACGATTGCCGTGTTTTATCAGAATGATGACTACGGCCATCAAGCGCTTGCCGGTATAAAAGACGCGTTGAAAGCCAATCCCGGAAAAGCCGAAATCGTGGCGGAAGTGCCTTACGAGGTCACGGAACGAGCGCTGGGGACCCACGGATTGAAACTCAAAGAATCCGGAGCGGATACGGTGATTCTTGTGCCCACTCCCACTCATGCCGCTCTCATCACGAAAGAAATGGCCAAGATCGCGTATCGTCCCAAGGTATTGACTAATTTCACCATGGGTGATCCCATCATGTTCAAGATCGCCGGCGAGACGTGGGACGGAACGTACATCTCATTGGCCGGAAACATGTCACAACCGGGTTTTTCCCCGGAGGCGGACAAGGTTGTGGAAACCCTCCTGAAGTACAACCCCGATCTCAAAGGTAAGGAATATCTGGCCGTGTTCGGAGCCGTGTCCATGATGCATTTCGCCAAAGCGCTCGAGAACGCAGGGCGTGATTTGACCCGGGAAGGCCTGATCGCCGGGATGGAGCAGATCAAGGACTGGAAACCCGAAGGCATGGGCGCACCCGTAACCTACGGCCCCGATCGCCATCACGGTATTAACGCTTCGCAGATGGGCCAGGCCAAGGATGGAAAAGCCGTACCCATCGCGGACTTCACCGTTTACGCGCCAAGATTTTAAGCATGGCGTTTTTGAGCATCTCCGGGCTGGAAATCAGCTTTGGAGGGATTCAAGCTCTCTCGGGTGTGGACATCGAGGTCGAACCGGAAAGGATTCTGGCGATCATCGGGCCCAATGGGAGCGGGAAAACCACTCTTTTTAACTGTATTTCCGGCGTGTACAAGCCGAACGGCGGATCCATTCTATTTCAGGGAGAGTCTCTTTTGAGACTCTCCCCCGACGCCGTGGCCCGAAAGGGCATTGCCCGCACCTTCCAAAACCTCCGCCTGTTTATGCACATGACCGTCCTGGATAACCTGCTTCTGGGCCGGCATATCGCCTTCAAGAAGAACCCGCTTCATGCCGTTTTGCGGATTCGTACAGAAGAGCTGCGCCACCGGGAACGAGTCGAGGAGCTGATCGATTTCCTGAATCTCCAGCCCTACCGGAAGGTTCGTATCTCCGACTGCCCCTACGGGGTTCAGAAGCGGGCCGAAGTAGGCCGGGCCCTGGCCCTCGAGCCCAAACTGCTGATGCTCGACGAGCCTATCTCCGGTCTGACCGCGGAGGAAAAACAGGAAACCGCCTATCTCATCCACGAGATCCGGGGCCGCTATAAGCCCGCCATCCTTCTGGTGGAACATGATCTGCGCATTGCCTCCCAATTGTGCGATCGCATGACGGCTTTTGATTTTGGAGTAAAGATCGCCGAAGGATCTCCGGACGAGGTCCAGCGAAACCCGGAAGTGATCCGGGCGTATCTTGGTGACGAATGAGAGCCCAACGAAGAGGCTGTAGGGGGAAAGACTACCCTCGCCCCGGCCCTAGTATATTACGGCTGTCGATCATTCATGACGAATATGTCCGGCTACCCTTGCTGAGCTCGCGAAATCAGTCTTGTCCGTGGTGATCGAGGATCAGTGGCTTTCGTTTTGTTTAACCGTGCACAGGCAAGCCCGCCCTTTAGGAGAGTGACCTTGGATCCATCCGCAGAGTTTCAGAAGGAACCGGAAGCGGCCGTCCGGCCCGACAGGCCTCCGCTTCTCCGCATCGCCAACATCGAAACATTGTATTTCGATCGGATTTATGCCCTGCGCGGACTCACCCTCGCGGTAAAGGAAAAGGAGATTTTCACCGTCCTGGGACCCAACGGCGCCGGCAAAACAACCCTACTCAAGACGATCGCGGGCCTGATCAAAGATCAGCCCAAAAAAGGGATCATAGAATTCAACGGTCGCCGCATCCATCGACTCCCCCCGGAACGCATAGCTTCTCTCGGAATCGTATATGTACCCGAAGACCGGGGACTCTTCCGGGAGCTCACGGTCAAGGAGAATCTGGATCTGGGCTGTTGGGGTCGCAAGGGCCGAGAGGTTCAACAAGACCTCGATTTTGTGTACGCTCTGTTTCCCATTCTCGTGGAAAGGGGCGCCCAACAGGCGGAGACCTTGTCCGGCGGGCAACAGCAGATGCTGGCCGTGGCCCGGGCCATGCTACGCCGGCCCAACCTCCTGATGCTGGACGAGCCTTCTCTGGGACTGGCGCCCATGGTGGCCCGTGCCGTGTACGACGCCCTTCTCGAGATCAGCCGCACGGGCACTACCATACTTCTCGTCGAACAGAACGCCAAGCTGGCTTTGGGAATAGCGGATTACGGCTACATCATGGAAGGGGGACGCATCGTTCTGGAAGGAAGTTCCGCCGAGCTGCAGGAAAACGAGGACGTGCGGGAACTCTATCTAGGCCTAGGGGGCGAGGAAGCTTCACCCAAGGGATGGCGTCTATACAAAAAGAGGAGAACCTGGTGACAACGGATCGCCCAAAACGCTTTCCCGATCTTTTCTTCAGACAGGTGGAACGATTCGGAGATCGGGTGGCCCTTCGCCACAAAGATTACGGCATCTGGAACCGGATTTCGTGGAAAGATTACGGTCGCAAAGTACTGGAGACCGCGGGGGCTTTGCTGTCGTGCGGGCTCGAGCGGGGGGACCGTGTGGCGATTCTCGGAGACAACCGGCCCGAATGGCTGATCTGCCACCTGGCCGCCATGACTGCGGGCGGCGTCACCTGCGGGATCTATCCCACTTCCTCACCGGAGGAAATCGCCTACGTGGTGGGACACTCCGAGTCGAAGATTCTGTTCGTCGAGAACGAAGAGCAAGTGGACAAGGTCCTGGGAATCGTCGGTGACCTGGCGGTTACTCAGGTGGTGATCTGGGACCCCAAAGGGCTTTGGGGATTTACCCATCCCCTCCTTGTATTCTACGACGCATTCATGGCCAGGGGACGGGAGTTCCTCGAAGAAAACCCCGGGGCTGTGGATGAGCGAAGGAAAAGCTCGGATCCGGACGACACGGCGATGATCATATACACCTCCGGCACCACCGGTCGGCCCAAAGGCGCCATGATCACCCACGTGAATATCCTGAGCACCACGGAGGCTTTTACGGAGGCCCTCCCCTTTTCCCAAAATGACGAAATGCTTTCTTACCTGCCGCTGGCCCACATTTACGAGAACCTGATCTCCGTATTTCAGGCGATCTGGACCGGCGGAACGGTCAATTTTGTGGAGAGTCTGGATACCTTGCCGCTCAATTTGCGCGAAGTGTCTCCCACGGTTTTCGCCAGTGTTCCCAGGATATGGGAAAAATTCGCCTCCATGGTCGAAATTCGCATGTCGGACTCGACCTATCTCAAAAAGGCCTTGTACCGCCTGGCCATAGGAACGGGACTGCGCTGGGTCCGTACAAAGCAAGGATCCAGGGAACGCATGTGGTGGAGCCTGCTGTATTGGCCGTTGTACTGGGGCGTCCTCCACCACCTGAAACGGCAGCTCGGGTTCGATCGCATCCGGTTCGCCGTGTGCGGTGCGGCTCCGGCGTCTCCCGAGCTGTTCGAATGGTACAATGCCATGGGGGTTCGTTTGAGAGAAGGGTACGGCCAGACCGAATCCACGGGCGTCATCGCGTTGCAGCGAGTGGACCGGCCTCGCTGGGGATACGTGGGGGAGCCCATTCCCAATTCCGAAGTGGCCATTGCGGAGGACGGAGAGATCCTGGTCAAAGGATCCGGCGTGTTCAAGGGTTATTTCAAAGATCCGAACCTCACCGCGGAGACGATTCGTAACGGGTGGCTGCTCACGGGAGATGTGGGCGCCCTCGAGGACGGTTATCTCAAAATAATGGATCGCAAGAAAGACATTATCATCACCCGGGGCGGCAAGAACATCACTCCGGCATTCATCGAAAACAAACTGAAATTCAGCACCTACATCCAGGACGCAGTGATCATCGGCGAAGGGCGCAAGTACCTGACCGCCCTTATCCTCATCGACGAAGACAATGTGACCAAGTACGCCCAGGACAACCGGATCCCCTTCACTACGTTTGCCGATTTGACGCAGAACAGCGAGGTCCGCAAGCTCATTGAAAGGGAGGTGGGTGAAGTGAACAAGACCCTGGCTCGGGTGGAAACGGTGAAGAGATTCGCTCTGCTGCCGAGACGTTTTTACGAGGAAGACGGAGACGTCACTCCCACCAAGAAGGTCAAGAGGCGGTCCCTGGAAAAACGGTATTCTGAAATGATCGAAGACATGTATCGAGGGTAACGCACCATGGACCTGATCGAAAGCTATTCCGAAGAACTGAAATTGATGCGCAAGCCCTGGAAAAAGGTGTGGATTTCAGCCCTTGTTCTGGCCATCTTCCTTCTTCCATTGTACATACCCGAACACTTCGTGTACGTGGCCGCTTTGATCGCCATTTACGCCATAGGCGTTCAGGGGCAAAACCTGCTGATCGGGTATACGGGACAAATTTCTTTCGGACAGGCCGGTTTTTTGGCCATTGGCGCTTTTACCTTCGGGCATCTGGCCCGCATGGGGGCGCCTTGGACCGTAAGCCTGGTGTGCGCCGGGGTCGTGGCGGGACTCTTCGGCATACTGGTGGGATTTCCATCGCTTCGTCTCAAGGGACCTTATCTGGCCATCGCCACCCTGGGATTCGGCGTGGCCGTGTACCAGGTGTTCGTCAACTCGCCCACCCTTTCCGGCGGCCGTATGGGGCTTGCCATCACGAAACTCGAGCCCTGGTTCGGGCTGTCCGCCATCAATACCTATTTCTATTTCAACCTGATCATCGCCTCCTTGTTCACCCTGGCGTCCTATAACATCGTTTCGTCTTACATGGGGCGCGCGTTCATCGCTATCCGGGACAACGATATCGCCGCCGAGGTGTTCGGAGTGAACCTCACGCGGTACAAACTCCTGGCCTTTGGCATCAGCTCCTTCTACGTGGGTGTGCAGGGAGGGCTGTACGCCCTGTTTCTGGGCTACCTGGAAGCCAACATGTTCACCTTCATGGAAACCGTCACCTTTCTCGTGGCGGTGATTGTGGGAGGATTGGCTTCGATCGAGGGCTCGATCATGGGTGCGGCCTTCGTTATCCTGGTTCCGCAGCTTTTCAGCGAGTACAAGGAATTCGTGCCCGTGATGTTCGGCGTTGCGATTGTCATCATTCTGATTTTCGAGCCGCAAGGCCTTTCCGGGCGCTTCACCAAAATGAGACTCTATTTCAACAACTGGCCCTTCCGTTAGGCCGCCGGAAGGACGGGGAACCGTATGGAACGTTTTGTTCAGTATGTGATTTCAGGTATGTCCCAGGGCAGCCTCTACGCCTTGGTGGCTTTGGGGCTCGTGCTCATCTATCGTTCCAACCGGGTGCTGAATTTCGCCCATGGCGACGTAACCACGGGAGGGACGTTTGTGGCTTTTGTGCTGCTGGGTATAAACCTGCCCTGGTGGTGGGCCTTTCTGGCTGCCCTCGGATTTGGAGCGTTGCTCTCCATGGCGTTCTATTTCTGCATTCTCGTTCCAGCTCAGCGCCGGGAAGCCACACCCCTGGGCCAGATTATCCTTACTCTGGGCTTCGGCCTGATCCTTCAGGGACTGATTCTGAAATTCGGAAGCACGGAACCTCAAACCTTTCCTTTTCCACTTTCGGACACGAAAGTCTATGAGTTCGGCGGTGTGGTCGTGAGCCAGTTGAGTATCGGCACCCTGGCAGTGGGTATCATCGGCAGCCTGCTCTTCTATCTGCTCATTCAAAAAACCCGCCTCGGGCTCGCCATGCGCGCCACGTCTGAAAACCTGCCGGCGGCCCAGACACTGGGCATTCCCACCCGGCGGATATTGGCTCTTTCGTGGGGACTTGCGGCGTTCCTGGGGGTTCTCGCCGGCCTTTTCCTGGCCGCCGCCCTCCTGCTGGATCCGTTCTTCATGCTGGAATCCTTTCTCAAAGGATTTGCCGCGGCGATTCTGGGCGGGTTGAACAGCCTTCCCGGAGCTATTGTGGGAGGCCTTATCCTGGGCGTGGCCGAGGCGTTGGCCGGAGGATTCATCTCCGTGGCCTTCAAAAACACCCTGGCCTTTCTCATCATCATCGTGGTGCTGCTGTTCCGCCCGGAAGGTCTTTTGGGAACCGAATTCGTGGAGCGGGTATAGTGGCCGACTGAGGGCAACTTTAAAAAGTTTCCCTCAGACTCCCTTCAAACCTTTTGAGCGTGGCCGCACCGCTTTCAGCGGAGCGACTGACGTTCCGACCAAGCATCAGACGTATTTGGCCCTATCGAAAGAGATTTTTCTGTTTCCCGGGGGGCTGCTTTTTTGCAAAAAGCCGTCCCCCGGACCCCCTGCGAAAAACTATAAATCGACGCCATCCCGCGGTTCGGGAAGGCTTTTCTTCTTCAAAGGGATCCGGACTTTCAGAAGACCCGGGCACAGAGGGAATACTTTTGGATCCGGAAGCGATACAGGGTGTCGATGAAGAGAATTTCCGGGTGGCGCGGACAACTCGTTTGTCCGCGTTGCGAAGCAACAAGAGGCCCCACCAGCAGTGCGGGGTCATGCAACCTTGTGATGCAAAACGTGCGGAATCATAACTCGAACCTGTAATCCCTGTAACAACGGCCCTGCTCGTGCATCATGCAGCCGGTAACCTTCGGGGTGACGGTGTAGGAAATTCCCATACCTTCGAACCAGCCCTGAATCCGGTCGAAAATCCCGCACTCGTAGGTATCGATCGCGCCGATACGCTTCATGCCGTCATAGGCGAAGCAGTGCCGCATTTCCATATGCAGAATATGATCCTCGGGAAATTCGTACCCGAAATCCATGAAATCGGCTTTTACGATATCTTGCACACCGTCAAAGAACGCCCTGAACTCCTCGAAATTTGTGATCCTTTCCACGCCCAGGGCCTTGGCCATCCTCTTGATCTCGATCTTGGACATGCATTGCACGGCGGCCCGATTTATCTTGTTGGTCTTTTCGATGCCGCATTCTTGCAGGCAGTGGAGAAACCACATGGCGTCATGCGTCATCCAGTTCTTGTGAAGAATCTCTTTCAGTTCGTTTCGATCAACAGACTTCATATTCGCCTCCAGGGTACAGGAAGGGTGAAAGGAACCTGTTGAATCAATCCGCATAATTCACGGGCAGGAACTTCATTCGGACTACGATACGCTCTCATCTGCTCGAGCACACGAGATGTCTCTTGGGCTCTTAGTAAGCACTCGGCAGCCGCTTTTTTCGATGCAGACCGTATCTTCCAGTTTCAGCGTGGTGCCGTCGCGCTCCATAAGGTGTATCTCGATGGCCAGCACCATCCCCTGCTCCAGCATAGTCTTGTCGCTTCTTGACAACAGGGGCGGTTCGCTGATTTCCAATCCTATCCCGTGACCCACAAAGTGTGCTTTTTGACCGGAAGGAAAGCGAAGGAACGATTCCCCGATGCCAAGATCCGCCGCTTTCTCCACGGCCATGAGATACGCATCACCGGCCGTGATTCCGGGACGCAGGTTTTCTATCATATGATCGGCGACTCCGCGGAGTCTTTGGTAAAGGGATTGTGCTCGATCCGTGGCCTCTCCCGCACAGTACATTCGAGTCTGATCTGCGTGATACCCTTGTACGCAAGGTGGTATGTCGATCAGCACCAGATCGCCCTGCTGAATGGATCGTAAGGACGGTCCGGCCGGCACGGCCGCGCTGAGCCCCACGCCCGTGATGGCGAAGATGACCCCGCTGACCTCGGAAATGTTCGGACCCGAAGCCATGGGTCCCCGGCTCATGAACACGCCTGGCTGACGGAAAAAAAAGATACCTTCGTGCCCGGCCAACCGCTGTGCGTTTTCCACGGCGGCTGAAAGCTCCAGTTCCGTAACTCCGGGCCGCAGGTGTGTGAGAGCTGCTTTGTGGCCGCAGTGAGCCGCTTCGCACGCCTTTTCCACGCAGGCAATCTCCTCCGGATCTTTGACCATGCGCCGTCGCATCAGCAGAGGTGAGGCGTCGACTAGCCGCCGATGCCCCAAAGCCTTGTGAAAACTCCGTGCCTGATGAACCGTCATGATATCCAGCTCGCTACCCACCGTCTGCGTTCTTCCGTCGCCCGGAAACATGATCGAGCACACTTCAGTCAGGCTGCGCGCGGAGAACGTCCTTTCCGAAGGGAAGGAGCCGTGCCCTAATCCACATTCGAAGCCGCTGCGAGCAAAGAGTGCGTAGTCGTGCGGCAATACGGCTAGATACGAGGGACGGCCCGTACCCGCGTAGTAAAACACGTCTCTGGAATAGAACAGTACAACTCCCGCCCATCCCTGATCCCGGATCGCATCCTGCAAAGCCGAAACTCTTTCAATATGGTTCATCCGATACGGCCTTTTTCGGAAAAATCGTAATGACTTATATTGCACATATGGAACCGGCCGGTCAATTTATCATTATCTCTTCCGAACGTATCTAGGCGTCCCCGGCTCGATTGGTTCACGCCTACGTGGTTACGGCCCTGAACCCCAAAAGCATCGTGTTCTTCGTGGCCTTCCTGCCTCAGTTCATCCTGCCGGAAAAGCCGCTCCGGCCTCAACTCGATGTCCTCGGAGGCACGTTCGTGGTGCTGGCGGTCACAAACGCGGCTCTTTACGCCCTGCTCGCCGGCGGCTTACGGGAACGCCTGACCGGCGCCGGCATCCAACGCACTTTGGATCGGCTGGGCGGCGGCGTGCTCATCGGCGCAGGCCTGATGACCGCTGCGATGCGAAGAAGCTGAAGCATAGAGGTTAGAGGGGTGAAACAACCTGGCGGTGGGATCGGTGCAAAGCGTCCTGATTGTGTCTATGAGCATTTCTGGTATACCGCGGAACATCGGATGCAATCCGCGTCTGATGTCCAACTGATTTCGTTGTGCGCCTGAAAAGCGCCATGAAGGAGAAACCGGAGGAGAAGTTTCACCGCCGTGGTAGAGCGATGTCCTGACACGAGTCTGTATGTCGGTTACGCGCCCGGCTTCCCGGGAGCGCATTCCCACGGTGAGACCGTGGACGAACTCGCCGCCAACCTCAAAGAAGTGATAGAGATGTTTCTCGAGGAAGGCGAACCGAAGCTGGAAGCCGAGTTCGTCGGTACTCAAAACGTGGCGGCGGGCTAGTCATGGGCGATATCCCCGTGCTCAAGCCGGCCGAGGTGATCGCCATTTTTGAACGTCTCGGTTTCTAAGAAGTGTGGCAAAGAGGAGCTCACAAGCAGTTCGGGCACCTGGACGGCCCAGGGGCAACGGTTCCACACCTTCAGAGTCGTGATATCTGTCCTGTTCTCTTGATTGAGATAGCGAAAGCCATTGGCCTGACCTTGCGCGATTTCTTGAAACATCGATGAGCGCACAGGTTGAGTTTTGCTCGCTGCGCTCCTTAACCCAACCTCGATTCCTAACTCCGATCCTTCCGCCGCAAGCGAGTGGTTCGTAATCTGAGAGACGTCATTCCGGACGAACGGAGTGAGATCCGGAATCCGGAAAAGCTTAATTAGTATCCATCCACGATAACAACTATATGTAAGGTATAAAAAAAGCGCATTTAGCAGTGGGATTTCTTGTCTTCCGATAGTATAATGAAAGCTCCCAAGCAATCGATATAACTATCAAAATGAAGAAAGGAACCACCGCGAAATGCGCGAAAAGAGCAAAAGACAACGGCTGCTGATGGGGTCCGATGATCGATCATCCTCAAACCAAAGAACTGGACAGCATCAGCCGGATTCCTGATCAAGAGACTACCTTAGGGGAATTGGTTCATCAAGATCTTTGCCGAGGCCGGGAATTGGGGCCAACCGATGCACATGGAATGAGCGCGGAGCAGGTACTGCGAACGGCCATCATCAAATGGAATTTCGAAAGGATATACCTATGAAGCCCGGAGTGTTTGTCACTCGCCGATTGCCTCGAGGAGCCATGAACGTCCTGGAGGAACAATTCGATCTGGAAAGTAATTCATATGACCGCGTCCTCACGAGGGGGGAGCTTCTGGACAGGGTGAGAGGGAAAGACGGCCTGCTTCCACTACTGACGGACCGGATAGACGGAGAAGTGCTGGACGCCGCCGGTCCCCGGTTGAAGATTGTGGCTAATTACGCCGTCGGGTACAACAATATCGATGTCGGCGCTGCAACGAGCCGAAAAATCGCCGTGACCAACACACCCGGCGTTCTCACCGACACCACGGCCGACCTGGCCATGGCTCTGTTACTGGCCGTAACCCGCAGGATCGTGGTTTCCGACGCTTACGCTCGAGCGGGTAAATATACTTCCTGGGCTCCGGAACTGCTACTCGGAGTCGATGTCCATCATAAGACCCTGGGGATTTTCGGCCTGGGCCGCATTGGGTATGCATTGGCCAAGAGGGCCGGAGGCTTTGATATGCGAATCCTGTACCACAATACCCATCGCGCGGACCCCGAAATGGAAAGGCGGGTAGGCGCAGAGTATGTGTCCAAAGAGAGGTTGTTAGAGCAATCCGATTTCATCTCCATCCATATGCCCTTCAACAAGGACACGCATCATTTCATCGGCGCAGACGAACTGGCCGCCATGAAGCGGACGGCTTTCCTGATCAACACCGCCAGAGGCGAACTGATTGATGAAAAGGCCCTGGTCAAGGCGCTGCAAAAAGGACTCATCGCCGGCGCCGGCCTGGATGTGTTCGAAAACGAACCCAGGATTGAACCGGGACTCACTCAAATGGAGAATGTCGTCATTCTTCCGCATATCGGCAGCGCTTCCATCGAGACCAGAACCAAAATGGGACTGGTGGCCGCAGAGAACCTGATCGCGCTTCTCGTCCACGGAACCAGGCCGCCCAATTGCCTCAATCCAGAAATCTTTGACTGAAGGTTGCTTGACTTCTACCGGGTATTGCGCTGTATTGAGCATCATTATCTGATTCGGTGAGAGGCATGAACCCCTTCTATACAGATTTATTCAAAGAACTCGAAATGGGTCACGACCTTTGCCTGGCTACCATAATCAGACAGGTCGGTTCCGCTCCCCGCTCGTTGGGTACACGCTTTTTCGTGCGAAAAGACGGGTCCTTTCATGGAACGATCGGGGGAGGCCGTCTCGAGGCGGACGTTATACGGAAATGCCGGCAGTCTCTTACTTCGGGAGAATCGTCCCTGGAGCTTTTTCGACTCCGGGGTACCGACGTCGCCGAAACCGACATGCTCTGTGGAGGCGATGTGGATGTCTTTGTCGAGCCGGTGTACGCGCAAGATTCCGATGCCCGTGAACTGTTCGGTGCGGCGGTGAAGGTGGGGGCTCGAGGAGGACGAGCCCTGATGGTCACTCCCGTCTTTTCAGGACCCGTGTGCGAGCTCGAAGAACGCAGGATTCTTCTGGTGGAGGGAAAAGAGCCTCTGGGTGCGATTCACTCGTTACCGGGGTTCGCCGATGAACTTCTGCGCGATTTCGATCGGTGTTTCGAACAGAGCGGTCTCCTTTTACGGTCAGTAACCTCACCGGACGGAAGCATGGTGGACTGCTTCATTGAACCCATAATCAGTCAGCCGGTGGTATACCTGTTCGGTGGCGGACATATCTCCCTGCATCTGGCCCGGCTCATCAAAATGGTCGGCTTCAAGCTGGTGGTTATGGACGATCGCCGGGAATACGCCAATCCGGATCGATTTCCCGAGGCGGACGGAATATGGACCCGCGACTACAACGGGGTGCTGGACGAGTCCGAACTCGGGCCTGACGCCTACGTGGTCATTGTGACGCGCGGTCACCTTTACGATAAGGAGGTTCTGGCTCAGGCTTTAAGGAAGGAGACAGCCTACGTCGGCATGATCGGGTCCAGACGAAAACGATCTCTGATATACCGGGCTTTGGAGGAAGAGGGATTCAGTCCCGAACAGCTTTCGAGCGTGCACGCCCCCATCGGACTCGATATTGGAGCGGAAACGCCCGAGGAAATCGCCGTGAGCATTGTGGCCGAGCTGATTGCGGTCAGGGCCCGTAAAACCACGCCTCTCTCTCTTAACGCTTCGAACTAGGGCCCATTTCGTTCACTTGGGGTAGTCCGCCCCGGTGTTATTCAAGTTCCGTGATTACCCTTTAAGGGATCAATTTGAACTTTACCTCGACCGCTCCGCAAATTGGACACTTTTCCGGAGCGGCGCCCTCGCTGATATAGCCGCACACCTGACACACATAGTAGTCCTCTTCTCGGTCCATCAACATGTCGTTCATGGCGCGTTTGTAGAGTTCGGCGTGGCCGGCTTCCACGTCTCTGGACTGGGTGAAGGCGGTAAGGGCCACCTTCTGTCCTTCGTCTGAAGCATCTTTAATCAGAACCCCATATTCGTTCACATTGGCCCGGATTTCGTTTTGAAACGCCGTCTCGAGATTCTCCTCCGTATTGCCGATCTTCCCTCTCATCAGATTGAGATATCGCCTGGCGTGTACCGATTCGGCATCGGACACCGCTCGAAACAGCCTGGCGATTTGGCTATAACCCTCTTGTTCCGCTTTTTGGGCGAACGCATTGTTGCGAACAGCCGCTTTGGACTCCCCGGCGAAGGCATGGGCGAGGTTTTGCTCGGTCTTTTTTGACATATCGGTCGCACTCCTCTCCGACTCGATCTAAAGCGTTATCGCGTTTAGCTATTAGAACAGACGTGGGTTTGCTCTACGAACGGAAACTTCCAAGCGATTGCTCCGGACTCCCCTGCGGCTTTCCGGGCAAGATTTCACAGCCAAAGGCTATGCGAGCGAAGTCCTTAGAACCTGTTCGTTGCTTGCTCCTATTTCGTATGGCCGACGGTCCGACCCAGTTCAAGACCCGCTTGACGCGCCTCTTCCAGATAGTCGGGATGTTTCCCGATGTCGCCTTCGAAGTCAAGGCCACGGTAGAGCAAGGCTTTCCACAATTCCATGTCAAGGACGTCAAAGAAATATTTCACGGTGTGCATGACGCCTTCAAAGAGCTTCTTGCCCTTGGTGGCGCCCACGGAAATGAAAAGTCCCTTGCGAGTAGGTTCTCTCAGGCCGAAGGCTGCTTTCTCGATCCAGTACTTTTTCACCCACAAGGACTGGCACCGGTCCATCAATATTTTCGTGTGGGCGCTGACCGTGTAAAAGAACATGGGCGAGGCCAACATCAGCGCATCACAGGCCAGAATTCCGTCGTAGATTTTTTGGAAGTCGTCCTGGATGACGCACCGTCCATCTTCTTTGCAGCCGTAAATCTCGAGGCAGGGTGACATTTTCAGGTCGCGCAACACCCATTCTTCCACGGCGGCGCCTCCTTCCCGGGCTCCTGCCACAGCCTGTCTCAGCACGGAAGCGGTATTCCCGTTTCGACGCGGACTTCCGTATACAGCCAGAACCTTTACTGCGCTCATTGCAGTTTCCTATCGTTAGGGTCATGAATTGTTGAAAACATATCGTAAGGAGGGACTTTCTTTCAATGCATAAACGCCTCGCTTGTACGCTGTTTTCGCATCAGTACTCCTGCCTTCGAGCGTCACGATTCCAATGCAACGCCGCGCGGGCGGAAAAAAGGGCTCACCGCACCGGCCCTCTGTCCGTCCATAGTGGAAGACCCTGGTACTTCTGCGTGGACTCTTTGTATGGTCGATCTTTCGGCGAGTGATTGACGAGTACATCTCCCGGCATGGTTGCGATTGGAAACGAAGTCTCGGGAAACCCCATGAAGCGGGGCTTCCCGGGAGTCTCCGAACCGCTCTTGACTCTGTCCTTGAAAAATATGATCCTTCCTGACCGTATGGGGCGCGGCTTATAGATATGTTAAAGCGCTCAGGTCCGCCCCAGGTCATCAGCGATGAATGCCGAGTGCAGCTCCGAGCGCGATGTTCAGCCCATCGATACCTGTCTTGGCTCTAACTGATTTTATTAAACGCCTTGGCGTTGGCATTGCAGACAGGGCACTTATCCGGCGGTTCGTTTTCACAGGTGTAGCCGCACACCGAACAGACGTAGTAATCCGCCTTCTCGAGATTTCCCATTTTCTCCAGCGCCTTCTGATACAGAGCTGCGTGAACTTTTTCCACTTCGTTGGCGTAGGTCATTGTCCGGAGGGCCGTCTTGTCCCCTTCCGCCTCCGCGTCCTTGATCATGGCGGGATACATGTTCTTGAACTCGTGGGTTTCACCGGCAATGGCTTCTTTGAGATTCTGCTCCGTCTGGCCTATCCCTTTCAATGCGCTCAGATGATTGTGCGCGTGGACGGTTTCCGCTTCCGCTGCAGCCCTGAAAAGTTTAGCGACCTGTGAATAGCCTTCCTTCTCGGCGGCTTTCGCAAAAGCCAGGTACTTCCGGTTGGCCTGAGATTCCCCTGCAAACGCTTGACGCAGATCTTCCTGTGACTTGCTCATCCATGTCCTCCTTGTGTTGAGTTGCTTAATACGCTTTGTTTATTACATCGGAATAATTACTATCTACTAATAAAAAAAAGAGTAGGACGGCGACCGCTATCCGTCAGCTTTTGGGTCGCCTTCCCTGATTGAGACACGAATTACAGATACCTCTCACCACGACATTCTTATCGGTCACACGGCCCCAAGTCTCCGCGCTTTCCGGCAATTCAGCTCCGTCGAACGACTCCCATCCGAAGTCTACGATACTTTTGCACCGGATGCAGATGAAATGATGATGCGGGGACCGGTCGCCGTCGAACCGGCCGTGATCGTCGGAAACCTGCACCCGGGCGATCAGTCCTGAATCTTCAAAGGTCGCGAGGGTACGGTAAACCGTGTCCAGGGATATCGTTGGGACCCGACTTTGTACGCGTCTGAAAATGGCTTCGGCAGAGGGGTGATCTTTGGCGCAGGCCAACTCGCGGTATATTTCCAGCCGTTGGTGAGTCATTCTCAAACCAAAATTCTTAAACGCTTTCTCAAGCGTTTTAAGCGTTGCATCGACAGGCATCTGTTCGTTTACCACATTCTATCCGAGTCGTTTTAATAGTTAATCCTAATTAAGAATGATAACGAATTGCGGCTACGGTGTCAAGAGATTTTTTCCTGGTCGTTCGTCACCGCTACGAAGATATCCACAACATCCTCGATCGAGTGCGAAGGGGTCATAAACCCAGGCGCCACTCTCGGGGCCGGTTTTCCAAGGAGAAGATTTCAATGCATTCATCAAGGTGGGATGGGCAATTCGGCGGTCAACAGATGTTCCGTTCGATCCATAATACGCTTCAAATTTACCGTATCTTCCTGATTGTAAAGAATGAGCAGCTCCAAAGCCCTGGCGTCCCCGTCCAGATATGCCCTCCAGAGCCGAACAGCCCCGTAGCCATCCATACCGGCAACGGATGCGGGCCGTTCGATCCCAAAATACCGTTCGATCTTTTTCAACCCCCCTCGGAGACCCAGTTTCCTGCACGCATGCATGAGGTCAATGTGGGCGGCTTCCAATCGAAACCCCGGGAAACTATTCTCGAGAAAAGGAAGATCGAAACGGGCGCCGTTGAACGTCACTACCACGTCCGTTCTTTTGAGCGTGTCCTGAAAACGCTCGAGATTCGCGCCCTGTACAAAGGGTTGATACCGAACACCGTCAAAAATGCCTACGACAGTGACTTCGTCTGCTCCGTTACATCCGTACGTCTCAATATCCAGGAAGGCCTTGTCCGGAAAGGCGCTGTACAGCCGCCATCGTTCCGCCGGTTCGATCAGCGACGAAAAATAGGAGGGGTGGTCTCGTTTCTCGATCGAACGCTCTACGAGGGGCGCGAGCCTCCGGTATAGGGAAGAGGAGAGTCGTTTTTCGCCCTTTTCCAAAAAATCGTACCAAGTGACGATGCCCGAGGCCCAGAATCGCCGCTCTCTGTTCGGTCCCACGCCGGGCAAGTGAATAAACGTGCGTTCCAGCATCGACATTGTGAATGTCACCGGTCAAAAAAAGGTGAGGCCCCTATATTTCCGCGGCCTCACCACCTTCGTCGCAGGTACGTTACGGTCTCAGAGTTCCAGCCAGGAGTCCGAATACAGGGTGTGGCCGAGGATCACCCGCGCCGTTTTGTAGAAATCCAGTTGTTCCTTGCCGAGACCGGAAGGATTCAACTCCGCTCCATCCATGACCTTATGAACAACTTCCACCAGGTCCGGTCGCTTACCCCATGCAATCTGATGGAGTCTTTCGTCAAACGAGTCCACTATGCATGAATACATGCCTTTGCGCTCAAGCATGATCATGTACGTTTGATTGAGTATGGGTCGCAAATGATCAGGAGGTCCATTAGACACGTTGGAAAGCCCGCACGTGGACCTTGCACCGGGAGCGATATCTTCCAGCATTTCCATGAAGGCGAGCAGGCTCATGGATTGCTGTTGCTGGATGTTCACCGGAGTCACGATGCCATCTACATATATCTTCTCGTTCGCAATCCCGGCCTCGTTCATGGCGTAGATCAGCTCTACGGCCAAAGCCGCCCGCTCGTTTTCATCTCGCGGCAGTCCTTCGGGACCCCACATTAGAGCGACCACGTCGGCGTTATACTTGGCCGCAAGGGGGATCATTTTTTCGTAGCGCTCGGGCCGGCACATAATGGAGTTCATCAGGGCCGTTCCCTTGTGGACCTGGAGGCCGGCCTCCATGGCCTCGATGTTGGATGTATCAAGAGCCAGCGGCACATCCGGAACGACGGCCTGCACGGTTTCGACTACCCATGCCATCAGCTCGTCGCCTTTTTTCCGAGCAGGCCCCAAATTAATGTCAATCCAGTCGTCTCCCGCCTTCTTCTGGGCGAGGGCCATCTCCTGGATGGGACCGGGATTGCGCTCTTTGAAGGCAGTGCCGATCACCTTGCTCATGACGTTCAGATTTTCGCCGATCATCTTCATGGCCCTACCTCCTCCCCTATTCGGGCTTCCATTCTTTCAGATATTTGGGCAAATGCGCTGCTTCTCTGGGCCCGACCTTTACTTTCCAGCCCGGCAACTCTTCTTCCATATCACCACTTATGGACGCGGCATATCCAGGAATGATGACATTCTTGTGGGTTGTTTTCTCTGCAATGCCACTTTTTTTAATGAATCCGCCTACATAGTCACCCGAAAACTTTCCTGCGGCCCACGCCGTCATGACGGAAAGGCCTTCAGAGTCAACAATTACCAAGTAGGAGGGTACCCTGCTGCTTTCAATCTCGCCGGAAACAATAAAGTATGTCAAGGAGAAATTGGTGGTCACCATGACCGGGGAGTCGGGACCCGGGTTGTTGATTTCATAGATACCCGGCGTCACTGTCATGGGTCGCTGTGGATCGGTGTAGATATTCAGCCGTTCGAGGAGCAGAGGGAAGATGTTCTCCCCCTCGATGTCCGATAAGACCATCACGCCGCCATATTTGGCTACCAGCATGGACGCGATCAACGTCTCCCCATCAAGATCCGGGGCCATTTCGCACGGAAAGGTAATCGTTGGAAAACCCAGGTCTCGATTCTGCTTCAACAAGGCGGCTCTCCGGATGCATACCTGATCTTCAAAAAGCTGCTTGATGGAGCGGGCGCCGGTATCCAGGACCAGCTCTTTCAATCCGGCGGACACCGCCTTTTGGGACAGGGGCATGAGGGCTTCGACACTGTCGGCCTTCAGGGCCAGAGGACACTTGCCTTCCTTGGCCAACTCGATCAGCGCGTCGATGGTGCCGGCGGTAGCTGCGTAAATGAGAGGATTCTTTCCATTGGAAACCGACACACCGGCTTTGAGTACGTTCGGGCTGTCGCTCATGAGGATGCAGCCGAAATCCGAAGCGTCATACACCTTTTTCGTTACCTGGGCGAAGCGTTCCGCGTTGCCGTCGACATCCTTGATGGCGACCAGTTCAGGCCGGAGCATTAAACCCACGCGCTCGTAGTTGAACGTATGCCATTTACGGAGTTTGGCGTCGATTACGTCGTCGCCCATATCCGTAGTTAGAACCGCTGCAAAACCTGGCGGTCCGTAGAAGGTCTTTTCGTGCCTGAACAGCACCGTCTCTCCGCCGATGCCGACTTTCCTCGCACCGTAGCCGATCTTCACCGGGCGTATCGGGGGAGCGGAAGCTTCCGCCAGCTGTTCTCTCGCTTCATCGGACACATAGGGGCAGCTGTCCAGGTCTGCTTTTCCGGAGGCCAGATTCATTGCAAATGCCAGGCACGTAGGGACCCCGCACTCTTTGCAGTTCGTTTTGGGAAGCAGTTTGAAGATTTGAATTCCTGTTAGTCCCATATTCTTCTCCTTCATCCTCTGAGCGCCCCTCTATTTACAGAGGAGCGCTCCGGACTGTGGTTCTGTTACACGTTAGCCGACGATCGGTTCCATTTTAACAGCGGGATGTCCCACCTTTTCCAGGAAGGGATAGATTTCGTCCTCGGTGACGCCCACCGTTTCGTCGGCAATCATGTCAACGAGGTTCGGATAACCCAATTCTTCTCCGCGTTTGATGAGCCGTTCGCGGATCTCTTCTTTCAGCGATTTGGGCATCCAGACCATACGCAGGAGTCCGCCATCGCCGGCAATGAACTTTCTTTGGGTGATGTTGAACTTGCTATGTCCGACGAAACCGGGGCTCGAGGCGCCGCCCCCCATCACGCCGGCCAGAGTGGTGAACTTCATTCCACAGGGGGTCATACCCGTATATTCGCGGTGTACCGTCATGATGCCGTTACACATGGGAAGGACCGCCGCGATGGCCTCGCAACAACCACAGGTGGTCATGGGATCTTGCACAAGGCTATAGAAGTTGTAATGGGTCACGGCCTGACGGCTTGCCTTGTATACGAACTCGTTGACGCCTTTCCACTGACCCAGTTTGGGATTCAGGCATTCGCCCTTTTCAATAGGCTGGTTCGGACCCGTGGGATTGATTTCGAAAGAGGCTTTGCAGTCCATCCAGTTATACGCGCCGCAGAGCCCTGTTCTTTCCGGGCTTACGGTGCACACATGGTTCGGAGCAAAAGACTGGCAGAGCGTACAGGAGTAGTAGGTCTCGACACTCTCGTCGGTCATCTTCTCGACGCGCTCATCCCGATGTTTGTATTCCTTGCGCGCCCGTGCGGTCAGCTTGTCTACGTCTTCTTTGTTCGTGTACAACGTAACTTGAACCTTGTCCAAGATCTTGCCGAAGTCCTGATGAAGTTTGGCGTGGAGAATCACTCCAATATGTTCGAGGGTGAAACCCTTGTCCACCGCGGCTTCACCCATTCGGATCCAGGCGATGTCACGCTGTCCAATATGCATGACGCCCTGGGCGTAATTGATCAAATGATGGATCTGCCGCTCCAGGATGGGCTCGAAGTCCTCCTGCATCTCGCGCCCGGCCACCTGTACGTAAATCCCCAGGGGCAGCCTGTCGCCCTTCTTGATGTCCTTTACGTTCGGGCCAATAACGGTAACCTTTCCGTCTTCGATTTCGTCCATTTCAGCCATTTTGCAAAGTTCCGTGGCCTGGGTCTTACCGCCGCCCATTTCGAGGAACAGATCCTCTTTGCGCACCCGCTCACCCTCGAAAGCCGGCCCGTACGAAACGGGCACGTCCACTTTAGCTATCGTGACCTTGAGCCCGCGCACCTCGATGGACCGCTGCGGCATTTCATCGTGTCCCACGTTGGCAACCACATGCTCGTAGGTACACACGCCCGTCGGAAGGATTTCGGGAATATCACTATCCGCCAGGGTGGGGAATCCCCAGTTGACGCAACCCGCCGCGTTGGCGGCCCATTCTGCGTTCACTTCGCCCAAAGCGTTCACGAATGCAAAGATTCGATCTTTGTTGTAGAGCAGAACCCGCTTGTAATCACCGGGCTTTATGCCACCAAAAGCCATAGCGGCGCGGTTGGCGAAACCCAGCGCGAACACGGCGGCGGAGATATCGGGTCCGAAAGGTACGAGTCTTGTGTTCCAACCGATTTGCACGCCGGCCTCCAGCAACTGTTGGCTGAACGTCGTGCCGTTCTGGTTGGCGCACATGAATACGTACAGGTTCTTAAGCTGATATTCTTCCGCTATCTTCTTGGCGGTCTCCGGATCCGGAGCGGCTCCCACGATAGCGGCAAAACCCGGAGCCGTGCCGTCCACGAATTCCACGCCGCGTTTGCGGAAGACCGTATCTTCCGCGGCGCCCAGCCAGATTTTTCCACTTTCTTCGTCAATGTCTTCGCTCACCAGATAGAAATCCGGATCTTCGACGTACCGAATGGCCTCCACAACTTCTTCGGCAAACAAGGAGGCCATTCCTGCATCCAATAGAGGCCCCAGATACGGCAGATGGTTGACGCCTTTCATGTGGGCCGGTAACAGCTTCCGAGCCACTTTCATGGGTTCCAGGGCTTCCCCAAGGGTTTTGACCGGGATACCCAGCAGGGAATAAATAATCGGCAAGTAATACGCCGTGTTGGGAAATTCCAACTTCTGATCCGGGCCGTATTCTTCTATCGCCCGTTTGAGTTTTGCTTCGCCTTTCGAAACAATATTATAAGCGCCCTGAATTACGGCAAAGGCTACTAATCTCGACATATAGGTTCTCCTTATTTCAAAGTTTTCCTAACTTCAATTACGCGGCTTCCAGTTTTTGCCGGTCGGCCATATCCATGAGTACGCGTTCGCGCTTCTTGTCGATGCCGAGGGCCCGACGTTTCTTGTCGATATGGTCGATCATCTTTCGTGCGTGTTCGTAGGGATCTTCCACCAGGTCCCACATGCCCCCGTACAGCTTCTCCAGGTCGTGGAACAGGTAGTTTTGGAACCTGGGCGCTCCGCTCACCGGCAAGCTCACGCCGAACACCGTGTACACGCCGGACGCCACAAAGTACTGCCCGATGCTGATGGCTTTCTCGCTCATCCATTCCGGAGCGGAACCGGCCGCCGGCAGGTCGCTGAT
>JACQYL010000139.1:8783-9537 GCA_016208165.1 Deltaproteobacteria bacterium | reverse complement strand
ACACGCTTGGTGGGGCGATCTACATGTTCAGATCGCGCTCCGCGGCCTAACAAACGGATGAACGCGAGCCGGAATAGGCCGGCCGTGGGGAAAAGAGGGACGGGGTTGATTTTGTGCGTTTCTATTCCTCAACGGACAGCTAAGGAAGTAACGGAGTTCGGTAAATCGCCGCAAACCGTTAAGGTTCGGGCGCTCTTATGTTATTGGGCGCATCGGAAGCTTGGCATGACCACCACTGAGACTGCCGAGAAGCTCGATATCACTCAACCGACGGCAAGCCGCTTGCCGAAACGGGGTGAACAGATTGAAAAAGAGGTTCGGTTTGGTGTGATTGGATAATAAAGGTATAAAAGCATAAACGTCCCCAAGGTCTCGGGGAACAACAGCATGGATAACGGGCCGTTCTGTACAAGGGGCGGTTCGCGAACCGCCCTTGCAACGGAAATCGATGCGACATAACCGGCGATCCATCCGATCGCGCGGATAGAATTATTCGCAGGCCGGGGTGTATTTCGTGACCATTTGCGCCTGGAACCGGGAATGCCTGTTTGGGGAGGCCTTGAACGGAGAAATGACGTTAAACCAGTTCGGTGAAACGGTCGACGGGTCGTGGGAATGGCCGGCGAGGCGACAGAGTTATGTGAAATTGGATGAGTGGACGATCACGCCCAATCATATGCATGGGATTATGGCTGTTACCGACGCTGTTAAGGGCGGTTCGCGAACCGCCCCTACAAAACAACGCAAATCCATC
>JACQYL010000139.1:0-8770 GCA_016208165.1 Deltaproteobacteria bacterium | reverse complement strand
AATCCATCGGACGTTTGGTCGGCGCATTGAAAACAGTGTCCACCAAGGACATCAACCTTCTGCGCAACACCCCCGTGAAAAGGGACACGGTGTTGAATTTGCGCGTTTCTTTGTTTCGTCGTCTATGACATAGAAACCTCATGCCGCGAAAAGCGCACATTGATGCGCCGCGGGGGTATTGCATCACAGAAACACCCGACTCGGGTGGCCGCCCGAAGTGTATTGAGCTACCGGGCTGTTTACGAATTGGCCATACCCGCGGCGGAGGTTGTAGAGAAACTCGAGATAAGCCGGTCGGCGGTCAGCCGGGCTGTCAGCAGAGGGAGACAGATTGTTTCGGATAATGGGTTGTCCGTTGAAGAATAGAAATGCACAAAATCAACCTCGTCCCCCTTTTCACCTGGCGGAAAGGGGGCGACAGCAGCATTTGTTTTTGTCTTTCATCGCGCATGTTGGGCGTGGCCTCTTTCTTGTTAGTGCAATGATATCAGCTGGTTGCCACCTTTTCGATACCATGCAAGGCAAGAAATTTCCACCCTAATCTGCGCGATCTTCTTTTTATAATAATAAGTTAGCTTCATGGACAGACACTAGTTAGTTTAGTTTGTGACCTTGTTGCAAATTAGCAATAGGAGGGGAATTATTGAATGAAGAATACTACATCCCGTATCCAAAGCAGCCATTGGCAGGAGGATTATGTGTGGCCGTAACCAAGTCCCAATCTGAGAGAATGGCTGAAATAGAAAGAAACAAGAATGACAGAATATTTTTGGCGAGAGCCATATTATCAGATCATATACCGCTGTGTGGCGGTATTCCCGACATCATTACCAGGCCACCTTACCATCTCATAAGAATGAATAAAGGTCCGATTAGTATATATTTGCATCACGGAGGTCGGAATGTTGCTTTCTATGATTTAGTATCTGACGATGAAGGTTATCTTCAATATATAGAGGTTCAAATTCAAGACAGACTTCCGAGCACCACTTTTCCACTAGCGAGAACTGCATTAAACCAGTTACTTGATAATCTTCAGGGTGTGAAATGGCTACCTCTCTTGATAATGAGAATTGATCTTTATGTCAAAGGTGACAATGATCCATTAGCTCATCAATTGATATATCCGTTTATGTCCGAATTAACTATCGGTCCGTTAGGCGGTATGCATCAGTATCCAGCTTTTTCAATGTATGAAGCTGTGTTGAGAGAGGCTATTATTTCAACCAGTCCTTATTATAGATTCTTGTGTTCATATAGGCTTTATGAAGGTCTGAACAAACTAAGAAAATGGTTGAAAGACCTTTGTCAACATTTTGGTATTAATGAAAAACTACCTAAAGATCCACCTGTCAATATAGACCTGATAAGATCGTATAACTTTCGTGATTCTTTTATAGTTGGATTGACCACAATTGGGGATCTGTGGAGTAAATTCAAGGAAGATAGAAATCGTGTTGCTCACTTTTTTTTAAAAGACGATGATAATCCATTGAATTTTTCCAATGGATATACTTATAACGATTATTCAATGATAAGCGCAATCCTTCTCTATCATTCAAATATAGCCTTCACTGATTTGCTTGGATTTTTTAATAAAAACCTTATGTTTAAAATGTCAAAGGGGTCGATCCTCCCGTTAGCAGAAGAAAAAGATAAGTTTATCCTAAAATCTCAGGCATAAGACAATGCAGAAGGCTAAGGGGTTCCTGCAGTCTCCCTTCCGGCAAAGGACAAGTTGCATGGCACGTCGGAGCAAATCCGGGTGTTTAGGTTGGCTTGTAATAATCGGAATTTTGGCCGCTGTCTCTGAATCCAAAGAAATCCTGTCGGTCATAATTGGCTGTTTTGTGGTATATGCGGTATTTGCGGTTCTTGGACCAATCGTAGATGGAATATCAAATAGCATTACGAGACATAGCATTCGCCGAAAACTTCTCAGGTCGGGTTTAGGGGAAGCGGACTACATGTCGGGAGAGGAGTTTGAGCAATGGATTGCAGTAAAGATGCAAACTCTTGGGTATGAATACTCCCTGACTCCCGGTTCAGGCGACTTTGGAGCCGATCTAATCTTGCGCAAGAGAAGAGAAAAGACGGTCGTTCAGGCAAAACGATGGATAGGACCGGTCGAGTAAAAAGAGGGACGGGGTTGAATTTGCGCGTTTCTCCGTTACCTCGTCTACGATACAAGAACCTCATGCCGCGAAAAGCACCCATGGATGCGCCGGGAGGGTTGCACCACATCGTCTGCCGAGGGATCGAACGGCGCACCATATTCCGTGACGATACCGGGAGAATCCGGTTTGTCGATCGCCTGGTGAAACTGCCGGCTAAAACCGCAACGCCCTGTTTTGCCTGGGCTATGATCCCCCAACCGAGGGGGACAGAAACCTGAGCCCAGGGTATTCGGCGGTCTGCCTAGCCTCGGCGCGTACAGACAGATCGCTTCGGATAATGGATTGTCCGTTGAAGACTAGAAATGCACAAAATCAACCCCGTCCCCCTTTCCACGTTCATATAGACCATTTTTAAACTGGAAAGAAAGAATCAATGAGCAAGACCTGACCCCCACTGTTCATTATCTGCCTTTGAATCAAAAGGAGTGTCTGATGAGCACGTTAGAAAAGATCGTTAAAAATTTAGGGATAATGCCGGAATCGATCCAAGCCGAGGTTCTCGATTATATCGAATATCTGAAATTCAAAGAGGAACGCGGGGGTGAGGGTTACAACTGGGAGGATTTTTCACTGGAGTCGGCCATGCGGGAGATTGCCGAGGAAACAAGTCCGTACGGGTTGGAAGATATCAAGGAGAAATTTTGATGATACGCGAGCGCCAGGTTGTCCTCTTAATATGAAATGAAAAGAGGGGCGGTGTTGAATTTGCGCGTTTCTCCGTTACATCGTCTACGATTCAAGAACTTCATGCCGCGAAAAGCACGCATGGATGCGCCGGGAGCGTTGCATCACATCATCTGCCGAGGGATCGAACGGCGTACCATTTACCGTGACGATACCGACAGAATCCGGTTTGTCGAACGACTGCCGAAACCACTGGGGGAAACCGCAACGCCCTGTTTTGCCTGGGCTATGATCCCCCAACCGAGGGGGACAGAAACCTGAGCCCATGGGTGATCGGCGTTCTGCCTAGCCGTCGGCGCGTACAGACAGATCGCTTCGGATAATGCATTGTCCGTTGAAGAATAGAAATGCACACAATCAACCCCGTCGCCCTTTCCACGGCTGAGCGGCGCCGCCTATGAATTTCTCCCCCGTAGACAACTGCCATAAGCCCCTGCCCTCCCCTCGATTCGTTCTTTTCCTGCACCTCGGGTCCGATCCCGGTTGTTCAAGAAAGGTTCGTCCGGCCCCTTGTTTTTGACTAAGTACTGTTTACTTATACGGCATATAAGGGCGAAATTCCAACGATGGTCGGGGGATTTCGCTTAAGAAGTCGAATTATTCGGTCTGATTCCCTTCGGGGAGACCTAAAGAGAATAGAAATGCTAAGGAGGCGATCATATGGAAACAAGAAATCGTTTCGAGAGGATGGGCCTCTTCATAATGATAATCGCGTTGCTCGTTTCGGGCGTTCCGGCGTCCGCGGAAGATCCGGACTATTCCAACGGCGTATTGAGCTTGCCCAGAGTCACCGTAGAAAAATCGATTGCGTTCAACAACGTCACCATGACGCTGGACCTGGAACAGAGCACATTCCAGCTGCTGACGGCCGAGGGTGACCTTACGATTACCACGAGGACTGCGTTAAACGGCGGAGAGGAAAACCCGCCTGTTTTGACGGAAGGCGCCGCCATGGGCGTTATGGTTGTGAACACCCAGACCAGAGCGATTGAAGGAACGGTGCTGATCCGAGGTCTTTCCGACGTCACGGTTGCCCATATCCACGAGGGTGCGGTCGGGGTGAACGGCCCGATCATTATTCCGCTCACTGGAGACGGCGACATCAGAGTGGTTCCGCCGGATACGTTTCTCACGGAGGAGCAGTTCCAGAGCTTCTTGAGCGGCGGATTGTATGTCAACGTGCACACGGAGACCAATCCCGGCGGTGAAATCCGCGGGCAGATCAGTCCTGATTTGATCGACTGGGGCGTGGCGTCTCTCACCGGCGATCAGGAAAATCCGCCGGTTACCAGCATGGGCAGCGCTCTCGGAGTAATGAGCGTGAACTTCAAAACACGAGAAGTTAGCGGTTACGTCAGCGTGCAAGGTCTTCAGGGCATCACGGCCGCCCATATTCATAGAGGCGCGCCGGATGTAAACGGCCCGATTATCGTGCCGCTTGAAGGCAGCGACTCGATGTTTACCGTTCCGGAAGGGTCCTTATTCTCAGAGTTGGACTTGGCCAGATTTTACAGGGGAGAGCTGTACTTTAACGTACACACGGAAGATCATCTCGGGGGAGAAATCCGCGGTCAAATTCATCCGGCCGTCCGGTAGGGACCGGATTGAATGGGAGAATCCTTATCAACAGGTTCTCCCTACAATTCAGCCGCTCCGCCAACGGCGGTGCGGCCTGTACAAAACGTTTGAAGGAAGTCTGAGTCCCGCCTCCGGCGGGATTTTTAAAGTTTCCCTCAGCGATCCGATAGACACGTTTCTTTTTCTTTTCCTCTAATACAACTCATACAACGTGTCGGCCTCCATGACCGGGAATCGGTAATCCGGGGAGGCCGAGCTGAGATTCAAGCCTGCCTCGAAATCCGAAACGGACTGCCCGGAGCCGTATTTGAAATCCGGCATGGGGATCTCGAGGCAGCCGTCCAGGTAGGAGGCGTTGTCCACGGCTTTGCCGGTAACGGCTTCGTACATGACCTTGAAGATATCCGTGTTGTCGCGGTAATCGCCTGTTCTTCGGGCGGCCAGGCTTTTGGCGCAGAGTCCCTGGGCCCAGATGGGGACAAGCTGGTTGGTGTGCCTAGCCCATCCTTCGCAATTCACACCCCAACATTCATGGGCCAAAACGTCGTTTCCATACACATTGCCCACGGGCTGAAGCTGTCCGGTTTCGTGATCCGCTGTAACGATGACCAGGGTGTTGGTCCAGTTGCTGCCGTTGGACGGATCATGCACCCAGTCGAGGACCGCCCGGACCGAATGGTCGAAATCGATGATTTCTTCGATGTTGCGTTTGAGATTGCCCGCGTGTCCGGCCCAGTCAATGGCGCCGCCTTCCACCATGAGCCAGAAACCGTTGGGGTTCTTTTCGAGGACCTTGAGCGCGCCCTTGGTCATGGTCTCGAGGCTGGGCGCGTTGGGCACTAAAGCCCCGTCCAGGGCGGGCAGGGTGTCCGGAGTGGAAGCGGAACCGTAACTCGAGCCGCCCCGATTGAACTGGAGCGTTGCGGCGACCTGAGCCACACCCATAACCCGATGCGGCGCGCCGCCGGGGTGCGCGCCATGCGCCAAGGCCTCGAAGTCGGCCTTGGTCTCGATGAAGGTCCTGCCTCCGTAACCGGCCACGGCCGCGTTAAACAGAGCCTCGCCGTCCCCGTTTTCAAGGTAGGGGCCCCGGTTCATGGACCATTCCGATTTGGACCAATCCGGAGTCACGCTCCGGCCGTTATCGTCGTAGTACGGATGACCGGCGCCCATGATGACGTCCAGTTTGGAATCCATCATCTGCCGGATCTTCTCGCTGTGGTTTTTTCTATAGGGGGACTTGACCACCGAGGCCGCGGGTGTAGAGTGATAGAAATTCACGGACGTGACGGCGCCCGTTCCTTTTCCCGCAGCGACTGCATAGTCCACGATGGTGTTCAGGAATTTTACCTCCCACGGTTTGCCCGCATCGTACCCTTCCGCCTTGGCTTTCACATTCAGGGTATACTTTGCACATTTGTGGCCGTCGAGCATGGCGCCGGCCGCGGCGGCGGAATCCGTGGCACCCTGCTGCACATACGCGGGCACGGGGTTCTTTTCCCAGGGCGTGTATCCGCCCCGAGCCGGGTCGTAGCTTCCCACGACGCTCCCGTCCTCCCAGTACTCACCGGAAAGGGGACCTTTCGGGTCAGTCGGATTTCGCATGTAAGTCGTCATGTACCCGAAGTGTTCGAGGCCTTTCATGGCCAGGGGACCGCCGTTCAGGTAACGCTCCGCGGCGTCCGCTTGCCACCATCCCATGCCGTCGCCGATCAGCAGGATCACATACTTGGCCGGACCGTCGGCCGTTGCGGACCCGGCAAAAATCGCCAGGGAAATCGCCAGAAATAGGGCCGGCCTAAACCTCTTCATCCAACACGTTCTTCTCATCTCCCGGCCTCCATATCGCTTTGCGGACATACCCGCGCATTCGCTTCTAATGCGCCGGCGCCCTCGCAAATGACAATCAGCGATTAGTCCTCGCCCCACCGTTGAAACAATTGATGTGGTATCCGAAAACAATCCAACACCTTACCAATGGTCTGCCGGATGATGTCGTCGATGGTTCGGGGTTGGTGATAGAAAGCGGGTACGGGCGGGAGGATGGTCGCGCCGTTGCGGGCGGCCCCGAGCATGAGTTCGAGATGGCCCTGGTGGAGAGGGGTCTCACGCACCACCAGCACCAGGGGACGGCGCTCTTTCAGGGTGACGTCCGCCGCACGCACGATGAGGTATTCGCTGTACGAATGCGCAATGGCGGAAAGAGTCTTGATACTGCAGGGAATCACCACCATGCCCATGGTGAGAAACGAGCCGCTGGATACGGCTGCAGCCAGGTCGTTGTTCCGGTGTACAACGTCGGCGTAGGATTCGACCTCCTCGAGGGAAACCTTGGTTTCCAGAAGGAAGTTCCGGTGGGCCGCTTCGGTCACGATCAGATGTGTTTCATATTCGAGCTGTTTCAGCGTCTTGAGCAACTCGAGACCGTAGACCACCCCGCTGGCGCCGGAAATACCCACCACGATCCGTCTGAGAGCATCATCCATCGTTGTTCCCGTCTATCCGGGGCTCGTAGTGAACCGGGGTATCACCAAAATCGAATCAAACCATAATGTAGTGTCTTCGACAAATCAAGGAGCAATCAGATCCGGGAGTTCTTCCCGAACCCTTACGGACGGACCGCGCCGCAGGCCCGTCCTTTAAAATGAAACAGGAACTTGAGGGCCTTTTTTACCTTGTCCGAAAAGATCTTGCCGGAAAAATAATTGGCCGCGAGCCGCTTGTTGATCTCTCCCAGAGTCGGGTAAGGATGAACGGCCCCGGCCAGGGTGGAAAGCTTGGTCTTCCCGTTCGTCACGGCCACCCATTCGCTGACGAGTTCACCCGCGTGCAGTCCCATAAGCTGCACGCCGATGGGCTTTTCACTCGAGTCCAGCAGCAATTTCGCTTTTCCAATGTCCGAGCCTTCCGCCAGGCTCCGGTCGTTGTCCCGGAATGCTTCCGTGTACACGGAATACTCGATGCCGGCCTTTTGGGCGGCCTCTTCGTTCATCCCGATGCTCGCCAGCTCGGGACTGGTGTAGGTGCACCAGGGCAGAAACGTATAATCCGTTTTCCTGGGCAAATGAAAGACGGCGTTGGTCACAATGATTCCGCCCTCGTAGCCGGCCGCATGGGTAAACTGGTACTCTCCCGTTACGTCGCCGGCCGCGTAGATGTGTTTCTGAGAAGTTCGCAACCGGTTGTCCACTTTAATGCCTTTTTTGTCGAATTCGACACCAATGGTGTCCAAACCCAGGCCTTCTATGTTGGGACGCCTCCCCATGGCCACCAGGATGGCTTCCGCTCTGAAGGTCTCCTTCTTTCCGTGTTTGCCCTCGATCTCGACTTCCCGCGCATAACCGAGATCCGCTATGCGGGCCACATCGGCGTTCAGATGGAAGATCACGCCTTCCTCCGCCAGCACGTTCATCACCAGATCGGCCATGTCCTTGTCTTCCTTGCTCAGAATTTGTCCGCTTCGCTGTACCACGTGCACTTGCGTGCCCAGGCGGCAGAAGGCCTGAGCCATTTCCGCGGCGATGGGACCGGCCCCGAGTACGATCATGGACGCGGGCAATGTGTCCAAAGAAAAGATCTCCCGGTTGGTAAGGTACGGTGTCCGATCCAGGCCGGAGAACGGGGGAACAGCCGGGGAAGAGCCGGTGGACAGCACCCAGTTTCTGGCGGAATACCGCTTACCGTTCAACTCGATGGTGTGTTCGTCCTTGAAAGAGGAATCTCCGAATTCGACCCGGACTCCCAGCTTGCAAAACCGCTCCTCGGAATCGTGCTCCTGAATGCGCTTGATGACCGCGCGAATGCGGCCGGCCACCTCGCGGAAGTTCACCGGCGGCAGCTCCAGGTGAGGCAGTCCGAACTTGTGGGCGTTCTTGATCAGGTGATACACGTGAGCGGTCTTGATGAGTGTCTTGCTGGGTACGCATCCATAGTGCAGGCAGTCGCCTCCGAGTTCCTTTTCCTTCTCGACGAGCAGCGTTTTCGCTCCCAATTGGGCTGCGCCGGCCGCCACCGTCAGACCCGCCGCTCCCGCGCCCAGGATACCGATGTCGAAGTCGTATGTATTCGCCATGGGTGCACTCCTTTGTATGGTCATGATGCGCGCCGGGTAAACTTTTCGTACCTGTTCAGGGTGGTGCTTGGGGAACCCTTCTGAAGAAGGGTTCCCCAAACCCCTCCCAAGACTTTTGAACAAGGGTCATTCCGGCTTACGCCGGAATGACCCCTGTAGTTTGGCCCTTGACTAGTCGAATTTCATGTGAAATTTCCCGTATTGGTTGGAAAATCAAGGGAATCCTCTTGACTTTTTATTCGTCCCTTGGTAACTAGTT
>JACQYL010000138.1 GCA_016208165.1 Deltaproteobacteria bacterium | reverse complement strand
TGGGAAACAAGGGGTTTCAGCCGGAGCGGGATTCCATTCTGCTGATTCATGGGGCGGCGGGGAGCCGCCTTTCATGGCTCGATCAGCTTCGCGGGCTGGACGGCGAGGTAAACGTTCTGGCGCCGGAGCTTCCGGGTCATGGCGACAGCGAAGGAGATCCTCTGGAATCGGCTCGTGCGTACGCGGAATGGCTCGAAAACCTGGCCGTTCTGATGGAACTGCCCCGGTGTTACGTTCTGGGACACTCCATGGGAGGCGCTATCGCCATCGAATGGGCTCTGAGCCGCCCTAACCGGTTCAAGGGGCTTATTTTGTCGGGCACAGGGGCTCGATTGCCGGTGCATCCCCAACTCTTGGCCGATCTTTCGAGCCGGTTCAGGGAAGCGGTGAAGACGATCGTCGAATCGTGCTTCGCGAAAGATGCTCCGAAGGAACTGCTTGAGAAAAGCCGATCTCTCCTGGAGCGGCGCCCGCCTGCAACGATGTACCGGGATTTCATGGTCTGCAATGAGTTTGACGCTGCCGATCGCGTGGAACATATAGAGATTCCCACGCTGATCATCTGTGGCGCGCTGGACGCTATGAATCCCCCCGAGTACAGCCGGTTGCTGCACGCCAAGATCCCAAATTCCGAGCTGACTAGTTTGGAGCATTCGGGACACATGCCTATGATTGAGGAAAGCCAAGTTTACAACCGAGTGCTTTTGGAATTTGCTCGACATACAAGTTCAAAGTAGAAAAATAGCTTAACTTTCCGCCCCAACCATGACGATATATAGATGTGAAGCGAGAAACGCCCCGATTTCGGCGTTGCGTTGTTTTTGACTCGCGACGACGAGTCCATCGGCAATGCATGTCTTGCAATTTGTAGGACAGAAGTGTACTATTGTATATGGTTGACGTAGATTTGCTCGCCGACTGGAGAAGGGCGTCTCAGCGGAACCTCGAATGAACAGATTTGTAGGGCGCTTTAACCGGACGCACGAGGAATGGTTGAAACCAAAATGGACTATCGAGCCGACGCCATCCCTGTTCGAACGGATCGACGGGGGATGGATCGAGGCTCTGGGAACGAAGAAAAGGGGGAACGCTCAATCGGGACGCGGCCGGATAATGGACTTGAGCTCCAGCAGGCGGTGGATGGTGTAGTGGGGTTCGGGATCGCCCGGAATCCAGGATAATGGCTTACCGTTGCTCAGAAACGCGGTGAGGGATCCCGCGCGGTGGCCTGCGATGACGTCGAAACGATAATCGCCGACGAAAAGGATTTCCCGGGGATCCACGCTCAGCCGTGCGGCGGCCAGAAGTACGCCGGCGGGGTCCGGTTTGGGAGGAGCCTCCGCTCGTGTCACGATGACGCCGAAGTCCCGTGCCGAGATTTCCTTGAAAGTGGTGAGAGTCAGGTAGACCGAGTTCGGTCCGTTCCGCGTGAGCAGCCCGAAAGGAATTCGGATGTGTTTGAGCCACAAAAGAAGCTCCAGAGCGCCTGTGTTGGGCCGGGAACGGCGCGCTGCTTCGAGCTCCATGGCTTCAAGGATGTCAAGGGCCCGGTGTTGGTCTTGGGGGTCCAGCCGGTCGATATACTCGAGGATGGGCTGATCCGAGGGGCAGCATAAACGAAGCCGGATCGCTTGAAAATCAATGGCTCCCGGAGCGGTCAGTGTGCCGTCGAAATCAAACAGTACAGCCCGGATCATGAATCCCGCCCAAGAAGGGATAGGTTATAAAGGACTTAATGCAACTGAACGCCATACATCATACACCAAAGGCAGGAAGAATCAAAGCGCTCGGACTGACCTCCGGGGGACTGGACAGTACCCTCGCCGCTTTAGTTATGAAGCGATTGGGGATCGAGGTGCTGCAAATCTGTTTCACAACCCCCTTTTTCAGCGACGAGAACGCGCGGCGAATGGCCGCACAGGCCGGCTTAGACCTGGAAAGCGTGGACATCACCAACGCACACATGCGTATGCTGCGGTCTCCCAAGTACGGGTATGGCCGGCACATGAATCCCTGCATTGATTGCCATACACTGATGGTTCGGTTGGCCGGAGAATTGCTGGCTGAAAAGAAAGCCGACTTCGTATTCACGGGGGAGGTCTTGGGGCAACGGCCCATGTCACAGAATCGGCAATCGCTCGCCGCGGTGAACAGGGGATCCGGCTTGAACGGCCTGCTGGTGCGGCCCCTGAGCGGACGATTACTGGACCCTACCGCGGCGGAACTGAAGGGATGGATCGACCGAGAACAACTTTTGGAATTTCAGGGACGGTCGCGAAAACCCCAAATGAGGTTGGCGGAAGAGCTGAATTTGAAGTGGTATCCTGCGCCGGCCGGCGGCTGCCTGTTGACCCAAGAGGTGTTCGCCAGACGCCTTAAAGATCTATTCCACTACCAGGGCGAGGATGTAGACACAAGTGAAATCGAACTCCTTAAGCTGGGTCGCCATTTGCGCTTTAACGATCGTGTGAAGGTTGTGGTGGGGAGGAATGAGTCGGAAAACGACCGCATGTTGGCTTTGAGGCTTCCGCAATCCGTGGTTCTGGGAACGGTGGACATTCCGGGTCCCCTGGTTGTGGCTTTCAGAGGGCTGGACCAGGAGCTGTTCGGAAAGGCCGCCGACTTGTGCGCCACATACAGCGATGCGAGCCGTACCGAGGCCGTGAGGGTCGAGGTGCGTATCGGAAGCACCAGTCAGTGGATTCAGGGGACGAGGGGCGATAGGGATTCCTATGGAGAGTTCCTGATTTGACGAAGGGCGACGGTACCCTGAATTTCAGTCTTGTTCTTTGGGATACGAAGGTGAACTCCGGCCAAAGAACCCTCTGAAGTCGGAGTGAACCAAACCGGGTGCATCTCCGTGACGCGTAAGTGGACTGAAGACGGTGGACGGCAAAGGGGATATTCATCGGGTTTGGTTCAATTCTTGCACTTTATCTTCGGCGGGAAAGTTTCCCAGCTTGAAAGAGAAGTTAAGGACCTGATGTACGGAAGGATGGGTCGTTATGGCAAAGCATGGGATTTCAGGAAAGGCGGAGTGCCTGAAAAACCGGAGTCAATCAGGAATCACTATTCCTGAATTGATGATTACCATTGCAGTTGCGGGAATCCTCGGGTTGGCTGCGATTACCTCCTACGGTGTATTCAGGGAGAAGTCTCGAATCAGTGGCGGCCAATGGCTGGTATATAATCTCCTCATGAGAACACGCTCCGAGGCGGTTACTCAGGGGAGAAGAGTAAGCACCGCGGATCTGCTGACGAGTCCCACCGGAACCACTCATGAAGCACCGACGTTGACGGCCTGGATCCAGAAAGAGGCCGGCTGTGACAAATACTCGGTTTATCCGAATTCAATTGCGTTCGATGGAAGAGGACTGTGCGTCAGTGGTGCGGGCGACACGCAGGTGACGGTGTCCGTGGGTTCAAAGAGCGGGACGGTGCTGATTTCAGCCGGCGGGGTCGTGAGTATACCTTGATGATGCTCAGGGGGGCAAAGGGAATGAAAGGGCGAAACGTTTTCCATCAAAAGGAAGCCGGGTTCACGTTGGTGGAGGTGGTCACCGGCATGTTGATCCTGGCTGTGGGGTTGCTTTCGGTGGCGACCATGCAGGCGTATTACCTGAAACAGACCTATGTGGCTCAAGAGACGTTCGCTGCGGACGGATTGGCCTCCCAGGTCTTGGAGATCGTTCTGAGCGATCCGGCGCTGGTCACGAGCATCAGCCGGCGGAATATTCGAACGTGTACCGGGACCGGATGGACCGGTCAGGTGTGCAACGCACTGAGAGAGGCACTGCTCAGGGACGGTAAGGAAGGCAGATTGAGGGACGCCGAAGTGGAACTTTCTTCCAGCGGCAGCGTGTGGACGGTTAACATTTCCTGGCGAGTGGGAACCGACTCTCGCCACGTCAGCTCATCCATAAGGTTATAGGATCATGGCAAAGGTCAGACGTCTTGTCAGGTTGGAGGCGGAACGGGGCTTTTCCCTGGTGGAAATGCTGGTGGCCATGTTCATCAGCGGTATCGTTCTGGGGAGCGTGGCATTGGTCATGGCAAACCATACCAAGAGTTATAAGTCCGGCAATGACCTCGTCGGCGCCCGGCAGAACGCGCGCTTGGCGCTTCTGATGATTCAGCGGGACATTCGCGCCGCGGGAAGCAACGTTTTTTTCGAGAAGAACCCCTTGGGTCCTGTGTATTGCGACGCAAACGCCTTGGATGCCGGAAGGGGGTATCCGATGTTGTCCGTGGGGGGGACGGGAGTCGGAGAACTGGCGGCTTACTTTATTCGAAGGCGTCCTCCATACCTGCCCGAGGAGATCGTAGCATCTCCATATCCGATGAACCAAACCACGACGAACGCCGACGGTTCCCTGGTCAATCAGACTCTGACGATTAATCGGTTATCGGGCGAGGCCTTCGAGACGAATTCGGCCATACATGGGATCGGAAGCTTCAGCACTCAGACCGTGAACCTGGACCCGAACATCGTGTCGGACGAGCAACCGAACCCGGACTGGCGGGCCGGCACGCTTCTTCTGATTATGGGCGACACGGAGTCCGGGAACATGGCGGTGGTGCGGGAAGTGACCGGCGGCGGTTTTCCCGCCTACAGCGTGGCTACGGGCGGCTCCGTATACAATTCCAATTTCAGCATCGGGACGGTAACCGCGGACGAGATCGTGGCAGGCGCCCGTATGGTGATGGAAGTGAACCGCAGGGTGCAGTATCGCCTGAATACCACCGACTCCAAGCTGACTTTTCAGGACTTGCTGTACGATAACAATCCAGCGACCATAATGAACGGTATTGCCGGACTGCGGCTGTTCATGGATACGGGAGGCGGATTCGTACCGTTCAGTCCGACGGCGCGTCCTACTGTGATCCGAATCGAAGTGGAAGCAGGGTTGCCCAGCGGAAAGTCGGTCAAAGTGTCCGGAATCGCCGAGATGAGAAATTTCTAAGCGCTTCCAGTGCAGGGAGGGCGTGATGGTAAGGGTGCGAAAGACGAAGAGATTCGAGAGAGAATCGGGCAGCACGATGGTCACCGCGCTCTGGGTGATGGTCATCTTATCTGTCATAGGCGCTGTAACCGCCGTGACGTCGACGAACGAGCAGCGATCCGTGGGAAATATTCACCGTGGAAATTTGGGGCTATACGCGGCGGAAGGCGGCTTGATGCGAACGGAGCACGATCTTGACGGCAAATGGTACACGGAACTAACCGGCATGTCGGGCCAGGTGGTAACGAATCGGGCCTCCTTGAACTGGGACCAGTGGGCTAGTTGGTCGAACCTTTCGGACAGCAGCGGCACGTATCGAGCGTATGTAAATCCCAACGAGTCCTTGGCGGTGATCGAGGTGTTACCCGAGGGAGTTCAGCTGAGTCGTGGTCGGACGTCACAAAGCCCTTACGACGAGAGTTGGGGGGCCACGCGGATTCTTTTGCGCTCCGTTGGGAGGGGCAAAGCTTCGTATAACTCGGTGAGGGTTCATCTGGACGCCCTGGCATTAAGTCTGAAAAAGCTGCCGTGAGAGAGCTATGTGGCGGGCATGCCGGGAGTCTGAAACCTAATCAGGGATTGAATGTCATGAGATGGGTCAAGGGTTTGAAGGTATTCAAGGGATCGAAGTTCGCAGGTGGAATGCTGGTCCTAAGTTTGGCGATCGGACTGGGCGCTTATGCGTGGGCGGCATGTCCGTTCGATCCGGAGTTGTGCCAGGTCCCCATTGTGGCCTCTTCGGTAATAACGGATCCTGACGGGTACCCCAACGTTTTGCTGGTGCTCGACATATCGGGATCCATGAACAACATCGATTGGGTCGACGGGTTCGATCCCAGAGGGACACCGGACCCCGCCGATCCGGGCTCGTTTATCGCTCACCCCGGGTATCAGTATTACAACTTCAATACGGGATCTTGGGACGGCCCCGTGAATCGTTCCGACCCTGAGGCGAACTGGGCGAATATGAACAAGGGCAGCGACATGTTCGCATACGTGGTCAGCAGTTCGACGGGCTACATTTATGCCCGTAGAGTGGGCGATACCGAATCACGACGATTGAAACTTCCGCTGCCGAGCGGGCTGTCTTATAGAAACTCTAGCGGAAACGGCGTTCGTTACGACGAACGATATCTCGGTTATTTATTCGCCAAATACGCTTACTCCGGGGACTATGCACACCAGCCGGACCCCACTTACTCCGAGCCGTACTATTCACCCTATTGGACGGTGTGGTCCCGGAACATCAGCAGCGAGGTGCCGAACACGTATCGTATGTACACGGCGAAAGAGGTGGTCAAACAAATCATCAACGCCCATGGGTCCAGACTACGTTTTGCTTTGATGCCGTTCAATTACAGCCAGGGGGGGTATATCCGCGCCAATTTCGGGAGTTCGATCGCGACCTTGACTTCTTCGGTGAACGGACTGACAGCCAGCACCTGGACGCCTCTAGGAGAAAGCGTATACGAATCCTATCGGGTTTTCGCTGGATTGGCTTCGAAGTACAACAGCGGAGTCAGCTATACGGAACCTATGAAGTACTACTGTCAGAAGAACTTCATGATCGTGGTGACCGACGGCGACGCCACGTACGACACAAACTACCCGTCCGGGCTTAAAGCAACGATCGACAGTTATTGCGAGAACGATGACTTCTGTAAGGCTTTGAGAAGCGAATGGGGGTACGGCGGCGCGGGGTTTCCCTGGTACGATGTGCCCACGAGCGACAACAACGCTACGGGAAAGACGATGATGGACGGCATGGGCTATTATCTGAACCGTTGCGTGGAATACGACAGCAGCTGGCCGGAAAAAGGGCCTGGAGCGGCGCAGAAAGCTTCTCCGGTGAAGACGTACACGGTGGGTTTCGCCATCGACCATCCTTTGCTGGACCGTACGGCGAAAATGGGGGATGGTATATACTATAAGGCGAACAGCGTCGAGGACCTGACGGAAGCTCTGACGTCGGCCATTGCGGACATATTGGATCGGTCCTACTCGGTTTCCGGATTGGCATTTTCGTCTCCCACCTATCGCGCAGGGGACACCTACGTGGTGACTACGCGGTTCAGGAGCGGCGACTGGTACGGTGATATTATCCGGGAAAACATCGAGATCGCCTGGGACAGTTACGGCGACGTGGTCAGCTATGGGTTTTCAAATCCCATTTTGGCTTCGAACAATCTTCCCGGGTGGCAGGAACGTGTGATCTATACGGACGATTCCGGCTCTATCGCCTTGGCCACCGCGGGGAATCTCGGGTTCGAGAACCTGCCGGGACACGAAAGCGATACTGATTACGGGCCGGCGCTGGTGGAATATCTTCGTGGAGACTCGAGCAACGAGGTCGCCGGGTACGGATTTCGACATCGCGAAGGGGGACTCGCGGACATCGTTCATTCGGCCCCTGCCGTGGATCTGGCGAACGACATGATCTATGTGGGTGGAAACGGTGGCGCTTTGCATGCCATCGAGCTGTCTACGATGCGGGAAAGATGGATGTACATTCCATCGCTGATCAAATCCCGGCTGATCGACGATCTTCCCGTAGGCGCCTATGTTGCGGCTCCAAGCTTCGAAGAAAACCATAAGTATACCGTGGACCTTTCGGCGAACCTCAAGGAGTTCGAGGTCGGGGGATCGACGAGGATCTTCGTTGTAGGCGGACTGCGCGGGGGTGGAGTCGGCTACTTCTGCCTGGACGTGACCAATCCCTACTCACCTTCGTTCAAATGGAAAATCGATGCGAGCGCCGGAGCGAGCCTTGGGTACTCGTTTTCGGAAGCTCAAGTATACTACTACCAGCCGCCGGGCACGGATAGCGACGATGCGAAGATACCGGTGATGTTTACAGGAAATGGGTATGGCTGCATTGGTGGGAACTCGGTGAGTGATCGGCTGCTGATGGTGGATCTGGATTCGGGGACGATCTTGGCCAACGTGCCTACCGGAGAGACCCACGGGGGCCTCAGCACGCCCGTGATCTATGCCCGGAGGAATGCGGCCAGAGCGGTGTATGCCGGGGATCTGGGTGGAAACGTGTGGAGATTCAAGCCGCCCTCGAGCGGAGGAGGAAATTGGACCGTAAACAAGCTGTGGGCTTTCGGGTCTCCTGTTACGGCGCAGTTGAATGTCAGCATGTGTCAGAATGTTCCCGTAGTGTTGGGTGGAACCGGGAAGTACCTTCAAACGGACGACGTCAACCAGACGTATGACAACTACATATTCGCTATTCGGGACCTGGACGGAACGGGTGAGGGATGGTGGAAGATCACCTTGTCCGGGGGCGAAAGAGTGGTCAGCACTCCGGAGGTGGTCTGGGGGGAGAGCTGGTTCGTGACGATGACTCCAGCAGGCGATGTGTGTTCGCAGGGGGGATCGAGCCGCATGTTTCGGGTGGCCATATGCCCGTCCGTGGACGAGGATAGCTACAGCGGGGGTGACGGGACCTGGCAGTTTTTGGAGGGCGATCTGATGCAACCCCCTGTGGCGGATCCCGACGATCCGAATCCGGACAGTCGGCCCCAGATGGAGGCGTACTCGCTGCCGTGGCTGGTGCTTTCGAATCCGAGAACGATCGAGGACGAAGAAGGACATACGGCCATCGTGGTTCAGGGAAGCATCACCGGAGACGATGAGTCGGGCGGTGTCGGCTCACAGAGTTTTGACGTGAAATCGGGAAAATCCCGTCCGATGAGCCTCCGTAGCTGGCAGACGCTTCGATGGATGCAGAACCTGGATCAATAACTGAGGTTAGGTAAGGATAAGGAGGCGGGTATGATAAAGGCTAGAACAGTGGCGGCCTGGATTTTGGCCGTGGCTATAGGGGCGGCGCCGTCTGCCGGTTTTGGGCAGGAGATGAAGGCGGTGAAGCCGATAATACCTAATGAAATCAAAGAGGTATTGCCCAATGTTTCCGAGAGTGAGAAGGAGAAAGAGAAACAACGGGAACAGTCCTTGCCCGAACCGATAATGGACGAACAGAGAGAACGCATCTCGAAGGAAATTCCGTCTTAAACAGAGCGAGGCGCGGGCTGGAAGTGAGAAAGCCCTCAGGCGAAGATTCAATATCAGACGCCGAGGGCTTTCTCTATTTCCCGAACGCGCCGTTCGAGGGCTCTAGTTGCATCGGCGTCCAGGATTTCCGTCTGTAATCGTCGTCGGAGGGCGGTCAACTCCATGGCCAATCGGTATTCAGCGCAACCTTTAGCGGCGTGTCCGGATACAGGGTTGTTGGAGTCGGTGTGGCTGCTCATAGGAGATACTCGGTGTCAACGTGTTGGAGGGCGTGAAAGATGTTGCCTCTGATCTTTCTATTGGAGCGGTAAAGAGTTTGGAGCAGTTCCCGGACTTGAGTGCGCTTCGAGTCGGTGGCGGATGGGCAAGCGTTGTGCACCAGAGGGAACCCTTTGAGGCGGGCGAATCGTTCGAGGACCGGGGCCGCTATGAAGGAAAGGGGACGGATGAGGTTGATTTGGCCTTCAAAGAGGGGTTGAAAGGGTCTCATGGTACTGAGGACGGAGCCGTAGAGTGTGTTGAGGAAAAAGGTTTCGATGATATCGTCCTGATTGTGACCAAAGGCGAGCTTGTTACAGCGGTGTTCTTGGGCGATCTGGAAAAGACGCTTTCTGCGCATGCGGGAACATAGAAAACAGGGATTCTTGAGGTTTTGCGGCGAGTGGGCAAAGGTCGCGAAGTCGGTGAGCTCGACGTGGTATGTTGAATGGCTCTGCTGCTGAAAGTAATCCCGCATGAAGGGCAAGGCATTTTGATTGTACCCCATTTCGAGGTACACCGGTATCAATGTGTAAGAGATGGGGATGCGTGGAAGGCGCGTCATGAGCAGGTGGAGCAGGGCCACACTGTCTTTGCCTCCTGAAACAGCCACGAGAATGCGGTCGCCGTCCTGGATCATGGCATACTGGTGTATCGCTTTTCCCATAAGCGTTCGGATGCTTCGCTCGAGGTTCGAGGCTTTCATAGGTCTGTATCCGGCAGGGATGGATTGTCGGCGAAGGCGCTTGGGGTGCAGGTAGAAGAAAGGGGGTCGGAATTGAGGACATCCCGTGAGGTCATTTGCGGGTAAAGGACGGCCGGGAAAGGAAGGAGGAAAAGCATTCTAAAAGGTATCCTCCCATAAACGATGCCGGAAAAAGTCTTGCATTGGGCGTTGGTCATGCGCGTTGGATTTCATCTACAATAGCCTGGGCCATTCGGCTGGTGCCGACGGAAGAAGGATCGTCCCGGTGGTGCTTGAAATCGTACGTGACATATTTCCCTTGGCGGATGACGCGGGCCAGGGCGTCTTCGAGGAGCCTGGCGGCGTCGGGTTCCCCAAGATGATCGAGCATCAGCACGCTGCTGAGAATGAGGGCGGCGGGGTTGGCCTTGTCCATGCCGGCGTACTTGGGAGCGCTGCCGTGGGTTGCTTCAAAGATAGCGATGTTGCTGCCGATGTTTGCCCCCGGCGCTAGGCCGAGACCTCCGACGAGACCCGCGCACAAATCGGAAACAATGTCGCCGTACAGATTCGGAAGGACGAGTACGTCAAATTCCTCTGGCCTCATGACGAGTTGCATGCAAAGGTTGTCCACGAGTATTTCGTTGAATTCGATGTCCGGATAGTGCCCGGCGACGTCTTTGGCGACTCGAGAGAAGAGCCCGTCCGTGTATTTCATGATGTTGGCCTTGTGCACGGCGGTGACTTTTTTTCGCTGTTTCTTCCGAGCGTAATCGAATGCGAAACGGACGATGCGTTCGCTGCCGGTTTTGCTGATGACTTTGAGGCCGATGGCTGTGTCCTGGGGAATGGACTCGTGGGCTTCTGCTTGGAGAAATTGGATGAGGTTGCGGGTGAAGGGCGCGTCGAACGGATATTCGATGCCTCGATAGAGATCCTCGGTGTTTTCGCGTACGATGACGACGTCCACGTTATCGTACCGGGTTCGTGAACCGGGAAAAATCCTGCACGGCCTTAGACAGGCGTAGAGGTCAAACATTTGACGAAGGGAGACGTTGAGGCTCCTGAATCCTTTTCCAACGGGAGTGGTGATGGGACCTTTGATCGCCACCCTGTTGGTTCGGATGCTGTGTATAAGAGCGTTGGGGATGCCGGCGACATTGCCTTCGGAGTCTCCCCATTCGACGTTAACCTCGTCCCACTGGATGGAGACGCCGGTAGCCTCCACGCAACGCTTCATGGCTTCCGTGAGTTCGGGACCGATTCCGTCTCCTGGTATGCACGTGACCGTATGGCTCAAAATGGTCTCCTTGTTTGAATCATCCTGTAAGGCTTTGGGTGCAATAGATTTTGGGCCATAATATGTATCCCGATTTACCGGGATGGTCAAGCGATTGATTCAAGGCCCGGAAGGGTGGTATGGGAGAATGACGTGAGGCGATGAAGGATACCCAAATGCCTTGGGGGGATTGTCTGAGCGCGGATCTCGTAACGGAGATGGGGAGGAGGTTTTGTTTCGAAGGGTTGGGTGATATCATGTAAATGTTGTGGAGAAGCGGGCGTGCACCTTTCGTGAAAGGGGGTGTTGGGATGAAGCCCGAGCGAACGGCGTCAAAAGGGTTATGTTATTCTCCTTTCGAGGGCATAAGGAAACGGGTGTTGGTGACCGATCGTAAAGAAAAAATTGATTCGGCGGCCACTGAGGTGAGGATAGAAGAAATTGAAACGGATGAGGAGGTGTTTTTCCGAGCCATGGCCGATGTAGTACCCATCGAAGGTGATGCGGACGGGGAGGTAGACCGGCTGAAGGGTGCGGCGAAGAAGAACGCGTGTCCTGTTCCGGAAAGCATCGAGGTCATGACTGAATTGAACGAGTTGGTTTCCGGGCGTTCGATCCTGGATGCAAGATATTCGGAGGAGTACGTTTCGTGGTGTGCTCCTGACCTGGTGCCGGCGCGATTTTGGGAGTTGAGGAGAGGTCGGATTCCCGTTCAGGCGTATGCGGACTTGCACGGGTTGAGCATGAAGGAAGCTAAGATCGAGGTGGACGAGTTCATTTTAAAATGTATTGTGGAGAGACTGAGGTGCGTGCTGCTCGTACATGGGAGGGGCCGAAACTCCGAACATGGAGAACCGATCCTGAAAAAGGGACTCATTCGGTGGCTCCGGAGCGGCGCCAATGCTAGGAGGGTTCAGGCATTCGCTTCTGCGTTGGGATATGATGGGGGGTTTGGTGCGATGTACGTGCTGCTGAGCAAGACGGAAAGGGGACAGCGGAGAAGGTAGCAGGCGGATCAGAGTTTTTTCAAGCGGGCCATGGTCTTGCGCTTAGTACGAGGTAGGCGCTTAGCCGGCCCTTTTTTTGTGGTTGAGGGGGAGTGTGTGGAAGGGTGAGGGGAAGCGTAGTCCGGTTCCTGTGCACCAAAGAGCATGGGCTCGAAATCTTGTGAGGATATGGAGGTTGCGCCATGTCGTCGGGCATTGGAGGCCACCTCACGGTCGGAGGAAACAACGACCGCCCTTTGCTTTTCGTTGCGGACCAGGCGAAGGATGACGTCATCGGCGGGTTCGTCCTTTGGAGAAAAAAGGACGCGGATTCCTGAGAAGTAGCTGGTGTCGGTTGAGGTTGAACCGTTGATCCAGCCGTCGAAAACGACGGTGATGCGGTGTGGTTTCTGGCGCCTGTATTCGGAGAGGAGCCGGAGAAGGGCTTCTCTGCTTTGCTCGAGGTCCTCAGTGGCAAGCTGGTGGAGGGAGAGAGAAGCGTGGATGAGGTTGTAACCGTCTACGATCAGGTGCAGGGGCATGGATCAGCCGACCTGGAATCTCTGAAGAAGTGTTTCGAGTTCTTCCGAGGAATTGTAGTGGATTGTCAGGACTCCGGATTTGCCGCGATGGTCGATGCGAACGCGCATCCCGAGTGTCCGGGTGAGTAGTGTGCTGAGGTCATTGAAGTAGCCTTGATCCGAAACGTCCTGGGATTTCGTGGGACGGGGCTTGTCGCGAAGGGCCGCGGCGACCGCCTTTTCGGTTTCTCGGACGGAGAGTTTCCTTTCAATGACTCGGCGGCAGAGTTCGGCCATGGCATCGGCGGTGGGCAAGGCGAGAAGAGCGCGGGCGTGTCCCATGGAAATGCGGTCGTGGACAAGGGCGGTCTTGACCCCATCGGGGAGGTTGTTGAGACGAAGGGTGTTGGCAACGGTGGCTCGGTTTTTTCCAAGTCGTTTAGCGAGATCTTCTTGAGTGAGGTTGTGCTGTTCCTGAAGGTGGAGATAGGCCTGGGCCTGCTCGATGGGATTCAGGTCTTGGCGTTGTATGTTTTCCACAAGGGCCATTTCGAGAAGTTCGGAATCCGGAGCGGAACGGATGATGGCGGGGATTTTGGAGAGGCCCGCCTGAATGGAGGCGCGCCAGCGTCGCTCTCCGGCGATGAGTTCGAAGTGGTCCTCGTTCTGTCGAACCAGAACCGGTTGGAGGATCCCTTTTTGCTGTATGGAGTTGGCGAGTTCGGCTAGGGTGTCGGGATCCATGTGTGTCCGGGGTTGGTGAGGGTTTGGTCTTATGTGGTTGATGTCGATGAGGGACACTTCACCGGCGACGGCGTCGGGGCTGGATTGCCAATCGGATAGAAGTGCGTCGAGTCCTCTGCCTAAGCCTTTATTTTTGGGCATGATGCGTTCCATTTCCCATGATTTCGCGGGCCAGCATAAGGTAGCTCCTGGCCCCGGTGGAGTTGATGTCGTAAAGAAGTACAGGGAGCCCGTGGCTGGGGCTTTCGCTGAGGCGGACGTTCCGCGGGATGATGGTTTGGAGACGATCTTTAGGGAAGTGGGAATCGACCTCTTGGAGGATTTGGTGGGAGAGGTTGTTTCGCGCATCGAACATGGTCATGAGGATGCCTTCTATGGTGAGGAACGAGTTGTAGCGCTGTTTTACGGTTTTTATGGTTCGGAGCAGGTTGCTGAGGCCTTCGAGGGCGTAGTATTCGCATTGAATGGGTATCAACACGCTGTTGGCGGCTGTGAGGGCGTTGATGGTGAGGAGGCCGAGAGAGGGAGGGCAGTCGATGAGGATATAGTCGTACGAGGAAGCGATGGTGGAAATCTTGGTCTTGAGGAATGTTTCTCTCGAGGGAGCGGAAATGAGCTCGACTTCAACGCCGATGAGGTCCGATTGGGAGGGAATGAGGTGGAGGTGTGGAAGACGCGTGGAGACGGTGACCTCCGCGGGGTCGGCTTGGCCGATGAGGAGATGATAGAGGTGCCGCTGGAGCTTTTCTTTCGGGATGCCGAGTCCGCTGGTGGCGTTGCCCTGGGGGTCGCAGTCGATCAACAAAACGGACTTCTCTGCGGCGGCGAGGGACGCGGACAGATTTACCGCAGTCGTCGTTTTGCCGACGCCGCCTTTCTGGTTGGCTATGCAGATAATTCGACTCATAAAGATGACTGTATGGGTGGATAACGAAAAGGTCTCCGTGTCGGAGAGGTCGGGGGGTTGGATGAAGCCGGCCTGCTCGGGGAGGCTGTGGGCTTGACTCGCAGATGGAGGGGTCACAGCCCCATTGTTCCACGTGGAACATTTCCAATCCCGCCTCAATATCAGTCTTTAACCATAGCGCCGGCCACTTTTCAACGACTTTGTGTCTCGGGCACAAACCCACAGCCTGGTGAACAACGGATCTTATAGAAAAATCTCACCTTCAACAGCGCCTTCCACAGTAAAACAGGCCCTCTCACGCTCAACCCATTCACGGCACCCCGCGACCACTTGATCCATGTCCTCGTCGGTCCGATTCGGGTCATGGTGATACAGAATGAGGCGTTTCACTTCAGCGTCGCGAGCCAGCGCCAGCGCCCGGGCCGTATCGGTGTGCCCCCACCCTCGCCTCGTTACGATTTCGCTTTCCGTGTATTGACAGTCGTGTATCAGAAGGTCCGCGCCTTTACAAAACCGAACGTAGTCATCGATGTTGCAGCCCTCCCAGGAGGATTCGCTGAGTTCATTGTCGGTCAGAAAGACAAACGTCTTGCTTTCTTCCCTGAATCGAAATCCCAGGCCTCCTCCTGGATGATGCAAACGTATGGAGTCTATATCCGTTTCCCCGATGCGAGTCCTGTGCTCCTTTTCCAAGGAGTCCTTGAAAGTAATATTCGCTTTCAGTTCGTCGAATTTGACAGGGAAAAAACCATCCCCCATCCGGTTTTCGAAAAGCGTCTTAAGACCCTTGTACCCTCGGATGTTGCCGTCCACAATAATTCGGGTTTCCGGAATGTAAATAGGCGCGAAGAATGGAAACCCCAGAATATGATCCCAGTGGATATGGGTCACCAGCAAGTGAATATCCACGGCCCTATCCCGGGCAAGCAGCTCGTCTCCCAGCTCTCGAATTCCGGTGCCGGCATCTATGACGATTTTCTGTTCACCCAGCAGATCCATTTCGACACATGTGGTGTTTCCACCGTAGCGGATCGTCTTACTTCCTGGTACGGCTATTGATCCCCTCGTTCCCCATAAAACGATCCTCATTGCACAACACCTCTCATGTGTGTTCTCGTATAACGACTCATCCGGAATATGTCTTCCATGGCCATTTCTACTGCACAAAGCAATTCGATTGGGAGTAGGGTTCCTTCCCGGAATTGCCCTATTCTGAAAGAACGGTTGTCGAGTGTCAACCCTCATGAGGTTCCCGGAACACTCTCAGAACGAGTTGGAATCAGGTAAAGAAACAGGAAAGTCCGCGTCGGTCGAAAAAGCTTAGACGTTAGCTGAGCACCCTGTTGATTTCAGGTAGGTTCCGAAAATACGGACCCGTTTCGAGAAGAATCTGAGTTCACGAAGGGCGTTTTTGATAGCCTTGTCCTCAGGGCTACCTTCAAAATCGAGATAGAAACGATAATCCATCGGCTTTCTTCTAGAGGGCCTCGACTCGATCTTCGTCAGGTTCACCCCATTGGTGGCGAATCCGCCTAGCGCCTTATACAACGCCGAAGGGAGATGACGGGTCTCGAACAGGAGAGACGTCTTGACATTGCCGGTAGGCCGGACGGGCTCTCTCCCCAATACGAGGAAGCGAGTGATGTTTCGTCGCGTAGCCTGAATGGACCTCCTCAAGACTCTCAACCCGTAAATCTTGGCGCAAGTGGCGTGTGCGATAGCCGCCTCGGAAGCGATGCCTCGCTGACTGACTTCTCGGGCGGCTCCCGCCGTGTCAAACGCTGGAACAGCCTCGATACCGTGTTCCCGTAGAAAGGTCTCACATTGACCCAACGCCTGGGGATGGGAAAAAGCCCGTTTGACGTCCGAGAGTGTGGAACCTTTGGGCCCCAGGAGAGCATGCACCACGCGATGCATGCATTCGCCCACGATGAAGAGGCGGTGCCGATCTAAGAGGTCGAAGGTCTGAACGATGGTCCCTGCATAGAAATTCTCTATTGGCACTACACCATATTCGGATGCACTGCACTCAACGGATTCGAACACCCTGTCCAAACCGGGATACGCAAGTGTGTCCGCCTGAGAGCCAAAATAAGCCAGCGCCGCTTGTTCGCTGTAAGCGCCCCTCTCACCTTGAAATGCTACTAGCAACGGTCTCGTTTTCTCCATGCGTCTCTATATCCAACATCCGGTCGATTTCAGCAAGCGTATTTACCAGTTTCCTGCGCATTTCAGCGGCGTAAGGATTCATGGTTTGCAGATCGTGGAAAAGCCGGTCCGTATCATTACGAACGTATTGAAGGATCTCCAACAGTTGATCGAAACCCGTAGTCGAGATACGTTCCTGTTTCAATCCCATCTGCAACACCGCCTTACCCAGGAACTGGGACAGAGCTTGGGTGCGAGCCATCAGTTTGTCGTGCTCCTCCGCACTGGCCACCACCACCGTCAAGCCTAGTCCCTCAAGAAAGCGAACAATGGAAGAGAGGTTCCGCACCCGAATCGGACAAAGAACGATCTTATTTCCGGTAAATCCGGGCTGAATGCTGTCCGGTCCAAAACAGGGGTGTGTCCCCAAGACCTGGACATCATCCGGAAGAAGAGATTCCATCAAGGACGCCGGAACCATTTTCACTGAACACGTATCGCAAACCAGCGTTCCAGGTTTCACGTAAGGGGCAATGGATACCAGAAGGCTCCTCATTTCCGACATGGGCGGGGCGAGTACAAGGATTGGACGCACCGCCGCTTCATCGAGAGACACTAAAGGGACTCCAACCCGCGATGCGTGCCGTTCCAAAGGCGCCGGATCGTAAGCCACGATATCAAAATAGTCTTTTAAGACACCGGCGGCCAGCGTACCGAAGCGCCCCAAACCAAAAAGAGCCATTCCTGTCTTCAACGGGACTGCACCTCTCTGCTCCGTTCAATAATCCGTTCAAACAAAGACTCCACAAATTGCCGGTCCAACCCCAACCTGTCCGCATGTGCTCCCCGCGTCGCCTTCATCGCCTCCTCACGGCCGTTGTCCAGAACACTCATACCGATTTCGGTCTTGACCTCGCCGATGTCGACCGAAACTTCCTCTCTCAGTCGCAGCAGGTCCAGTATTTCGGCGTCGATGCGGTCGACCTCGTTCCTTAGTTTATCGAGAGAGTTCCCGTCATTTTGCAGCCGTTCATTCGCCAGCCAGGCGTCGTAGAGTACGATGGCCGCCATGCTTTCAACAACCGGAACAATTCGCGGACAGATACACGGATCGTGCCGCCCGCTGATCACGACGGTTCGATCCTGCCCGATCCGGTCGATCGATTTCTGGGGAAGGCGAATCGAAGGCGTAGGCTTCACCGCGACACGAGCCACAATCGGGGCGCCTGTAGAAATGCCTCCAAGAATACCGCCGGATCTGTTGGAAAGAAAGCCCCCGGAGGTCATTTCATCATTCATTTGGAGCCCGGTGAGGTTGGCTGCGTTAAATCCTTCTCCGATTTCTATGCCTTTCACGGCGCCTATGGACATCAGTGAGTGGGCAAGGGTCGCGTCCAGCTTGTCGAAAACCGGGTCTCCCAATCCGGCCGGAACTCCCACAATTTCCAGCTCAACCAGGCCGCCTAACGAATTCCCTTCGGCGCCTGCCTTGAGAATAGCATCCTCCATGAGTTTGGCTGCTTCCGCATCCGGGCATCGCACCGGATTCCTGTTAGCCTCCTCCCAGCAGCGCTCTCGGGCTATGACGGGACCGATTGCCACCGTACCGGCCCGAATCACGACCCCAAGCTCACTCAGCTCCTTCCGGGCAATCGCGCCTGCGGCCACGCGTCCAACGGTTTCACGAGCGGAAGCTCGACCACCGCCACGATGGTCTCGAACGCCATACTTCAGTTGATAGGTAAAATCCGCGTGTCCGGGGCGAAAAACGTCTTTGAGAGCATCATAATCCCCCGATCGCTGGTCCTGGTTCCAGACCAGCATGCAGATAGGGGATCCCAACGTCTTCCCCTGAAAAACACCCGAAAGAATTTCGATGCGATCCGCCTCATTTCGAGGGCTGGTAACACGGCTTTGGCCGGGCCTTCGTCGATCCAATTCCCGCTGAATATCCTTTTCGCTTATGGGACGCCCCGGTGAAACTCCGTCAACAACAACACCAACGGCCCTCCCGTGGCTTTCTCCGAAAGTAACCACCCTGAAATATTTTCCGAACAGACTACCCAAGACAAGACTCCCGTCCTTAAAAGCTAGTTCAATGAATCCAAAAAGTGCCAGAAACCGGGAAAGGATTTCGATACACAATTGGGATTGCGTATCCGGACATCGGGCACTTTGAGTCCGGCAACGGCGAAAGCCATAGCAATACGATGGTCGTTATACGTATCGATTGAAGCACCATGAAGCCGGCCGCCCCGAACCACAAGGCCGTCCTCCAATTCTTCCACGAAAGCGCCCATTTTAGTCAATTCTCGTGTTACGGCCGCAATTCGGTCCGACTCCTTGTGTCTCAAGTGTTTCACATTTCGGATATACGTAGGCTCAGACAACATGGCGGCCGTCACCGCCAGGGTGGGAACGAGATCCGGCATCGAGTTCATGTCCACATCGACCGCACGGACGGCGGGCCCTTGAACTTCGAAACCGTTTTCCGTTTCCGTGACCGAACATCCCATGGCCTCGAGTACCTTGACAAAACCGACGTCTCCCTGAAGAGCATCCGAGGAAAGTCCATGAACTCGAACCCGGCCGCCGGCAATGGCGGCTGCTGAAAACGCATAGGATGCGCTCGAAGCGTCCGGTTCCACGGCGACATGCTGATTATAGTATGAACCGAGAGGAATCCGGTAGGTCAACGGCCCCTCTTCCAGGACTTCGATTCCAAACAGTCGCATAACACCCAGTGTCAGAGCAACATAGGGCTTCGAACTCAAAGGGGGGACGATTTCAAGCGTGACGGGCGCCTTGGCGTACGGGGCGACCAGAAGCAGCGCTGAGAGATATTGGCTGCTGACCTCACCGGCCACTCTCGTGACCCCCCCCTCCAGCCTACCCCCTTGAACGCGAATCGGAGGACATCCATTACCCTCAGTGGATTCAGCGAGAGCTCCCAAGCCGTGCAAAGCTTCTAACAAAGGCAGCATTGGCCGCTCTCGCAGCCTCGAGTCACCGTCAAGCACAGTAGGGCCCGGAGCAATGACCGAATAAGCGGTCAGAAAACGCATCGCAGTGCCCGAGCCACCGAGAAAAATCCTCTTTTCACCGGATAGAAGTATGCCGCCGGTACCGTCTACGATCCAGTTACCATATGCATCCGAAATCCTGCAGCCGAACGCTTCCAGACCCTCTCGCAACCTCCGGGTGTCATCGCTGTCCAGGGGGTTCTCGAGAGTCACTCGCCCCGAAACCAGCGAAGCTGCCAGCAGTGCGCGGGCCGTAAAGCTCTTTGACCCGGGAAGCCGAACATCCGCGTTCACAGGTCCCCGGGATCGAACCCCTATTTCGAGAGCGTCGGAAGTGGTCATCCGGCATTCCCCCTAAGGGCGGCAACGATCCGTTCAGCGGGCACTTCATCAGTGACAAACGCGTGACCAAGATCGCTCAGCAGCACCCACCGGATCTTGCCGCTAGAAGCCTTCTTGTCGCGAGGCAGACAGTTCAATATGGCTTCAGGCGATACGTGCTCGGGCAACACGGTGGGAAGACCGAAACGTTCAAGAAGGCGATCGATTCGTCTGGAAACAGAACGGTCGATGAATCCCATCGCTTCACTGATCCTGCAGGCCGCCGACATTCCAAAGGCAACCGCTTCTCCGTGAGGCATTTCAAATCCGGTGACCACCTCAAGAGCGTGTCCGGCCGTGTGTCCGAAATTCAGAATCATGCGCTCGCCCCGATCGCGTTCATCTCTTGTAACCACGTCGCTCTTCACGTTCAAGCAGCAGGCAACAAGTTCGGGCCAAACGCCCGAAAGTCCTTTAAACCGCTCCAAGGTTCTTTGCTCGAGCAGCGTGAGGATGCTCGTGTCCTTGATGGCGCCGTATTTGATCACTTCCGCCATTCCGTTGGCAAGAGCGGAGTCCGGCAAAGAACTCAGAAACAGGGTATCCACATAAACCGCCTTGGGCTGATGAAACGTCCCTACAGCGTTCTTGGCCGTGGGAAGGTCCACAGCGGTTTTGCCTCCCAGGCAACTGTCCACTTGTGCCAGAAGGGTGGTAGGGACGTGAAAGCACGAAATGCCCCTCATGTAGATGGATGCGGCAAAGGCTCCGAGATCTCCAACAACGCCGCCGCCGATGGCGATCAGGCCGGAGTCCCTGTTCAAGGAGAAGGACATCATCTTTTCCAGTACCGTTTGCGCGCATTCCCAGCTCTTGCTGCGTTCTCCTTCCGGAACGCAAGCACATTGGATGTTCAATCCGGATTCACGGAGCTTTTCAACGAAAGCCGCAGCCCATATTCCGTGAACACGGTCGTCCGTCAATACCATTGAGGGATGTGAACCAAGAAAACCTTTGAGTTCACGAACCGCAGTATCCACGATATCGGCGCCAATGGCAACCGTGTAGCTCGATCCGGCCGACGGCGGCAAATGGACCGAAATATGACGGAGCGCAGGCATGTTACATTCTCTTTTCCATCAACACGCAGAGTTGCCGTATCTCTTCCATCAAGCCCTGAAAGGATTTGGGTCTCAGGGACTGCTCGCCGTCGCACAGTGCTTCCTCCGGACGCGGGTGCATTTCCACCATGATTCCATCGGCGCCTGCAACCACCGCCGCTTTGGCCATGGCTGGAACGTATTTCCAGTTGCCCGTGGCGTGGCTCGGGTCCACAATGACCGGCAAATGTGTTTTTTCTTTCAGCACCGGAACAGCGCTCAAGTCGAGGGTGCTGCGCGTGGCTCTCTCGAACGTACGAATCCCGCGTTCGCAGAGTATCACTTGGCTGTTTCCCTCGGAAAGAATATATTCGGCGGACATAAGCAATTCCTCGATGGTGCTGCTCATGCCGCGTTTCAACAGAACCGGCTTTCCCGCCTGTCCCAACTCCTTCAACAGCGCGTAATTCTGGGTGTTCCGGGCGCCCACCTGCAGTATATCGGCATACTGAACAACGAGCTCGGCGTCTCGAGGATTAACCACCTCGGTGACAACGGGAAGGCCGTACGCTTTGCCTGCTTCCGCCAGGTACTTAAGCCCTTCTTCCTCCAAGCCTTGGAAGCTGTAAGGTGAGGTGCGAGGCTTGAAAGCGCCGCCTCGAAGGATTTTTCCGCCGTGCTCCTTAACGATGCGGGCGGATTCCATCATCTGATCGTAGCTTTCAACTGAACAAGGACCGGCGATCACGGTTAACCATCCGTCTCCAACGCTGGCTCCATTCACATGAATGACGGAATTTTCGATCTGGCTGGTACGGCTCGCCAATTTGTACGGGTCAAGTACCGGTACCACCCGGTCCACCCCTGAAAGCGTCTCCATCTGCTGCAACATAAACTTGCCCCTTTCATCGCCGACCGCGGCAATAACAGTCCGATTGACCCCGCGAATGACGCTGGTCTTGTATCCCAGATCGTGTACTTTCTGAAGCACGCTCTGAATTTTGTCTTCCGATGCCATTTCCTTCATTACAATAATCATGGTTTCTTACCCCTTGGTCCCCTCTGAAGCCCATTTTGATTGCTGTCGCTGATACAAACATACTCAACAAAAGAGGGCCGTGGAGTGTTCAATTCCACGGCCCTCTTCTATTACCAAACCAAAAGGCCGTGGGCGCTTTCCTTGCGCCCACGGCCTTTATTTTCTAACGATCTTGTTATTCCTCAAGGCAATGGGCGCGACCTAAAATAATAAAAATAAAAGTACGCATAGGACTTGCGCCAATTGCCAAAAAGTCTGGATTTATCTCTAATTTCCATCGCCATTACCACATTTCCCATTATCAGTGCATTTGAGCATAAACCGCGTCCGAACCCGAAGTCAAGAAAAAAGTAAGTCGTTCCAGGACCTGCTCTTCGGAGCGAAGGCTTTTCGGAGCCACTGAACGAGCCTCGGTCCCGTGCAGTCTCCGGACGAAGTCGCGAAAGCGGCCTTGCATAGGATCCCATCTCATCTCGAGTACTGATCGCGATCCGGGTCTGGAAGGCGGTTTTGAAAGGCAGGTCTACCGTGGTCGGAAACGCGAAGATCACTCGGCTCCCAGGGCCCGATCGATATCCAGGAGGATTCGGACGCGATCGCCCATCCTCGCCATGCCGAGTATGTATTCCGTATCCACTTGGACCCCTAAAGGGGGTGTGGGTTCTATGTTTCCGGTATCGATGTTTATCACTTCTGAAACCGCGTCAACAACCACGCCCGTGTACTCCAGCACCCCACCATCCATGGCCACTTCCAAAACGATAATACACGTACGTTCCGTATAGTCTTCCGATGGAAGGCCAAATTTCAATCTTAGATCGATGACGGGCACCACTTTTCCCCTCAGGTTGATCACGCCTTTGACGTACTTCGGCGCCTGGGGAACAAGGGTAATCTCGTGCAGCCCGATGATCTCCTTTACACGAGTAATTTCAATGGCATATACCTCATTAGATAGAGTGAACGTGAGGTATTTCGATGCAGTCACCTTCGCGGAGCTGCTCGCTGTAGAGTCGTTCTTGGTCACAGATTCCTCCTTTCACGCCGAATAAGGGCCGCAGACCAGGAAAGAACCGCCCGAGGCGGCTGTTCTTCCTAGTACGGAGGGAACGGCTGATCCTCCTTCATCAACTCGTTTGATGATCGCGATCAACGTGATGGTTTCTATTCTCCCCCGCTGAAAGACTCGGGTTCCTTGGTTTCTATCACGCGCGCTCGAATGTAATGTCTCATCCGCTCCTGATGTGTTCCACTCCAATAAAATCGATTGCATGCCGGACACCTGAGGATCTTCTTCTGACTGTGCATCACATATTCCGGCACACGGCCCTCAGCCTCCGGATAATTTGCCGCGAGCAACTTCACATTGCATCGGCTGCACAACAAGAACTTCTCCTTACCCTGGGCATCAATATAGTTTTCGTTCAGGAGCTGTCGTATTTGCCAATCGACCCGATCGTCCTGAATCCACACAATCCCTCTCAGGAAGTCCTTCCTGAAGCGTCCGCCCCTGGTAAGAACGGTACGCCCATCCCTCGTATAGGATAATACGGAATTTGCGTCCATGTTTTGATCGTAGATGGTGTCATATCCGAGAATACGGAGCCATTTTGCCAGGCGACCCAGCATACGATCTGCAGCGAACTTCATGAAGAATCGTCCTCGATGCGCCAACCCCTGGGAACATCCACACGGAAATGTTCCGGTAGAAGTTTAGCATTAATAGAGGTCTGGTCATACTTAATTCGAATCGAAGCCGGCACACGTGGAAGTTCAATGAACACGGTTTTGGGAATTAGAGTCTTCTTCGCGCCTTTCGGATATGTAAAGGATACGGATGACTCAATTTTTCCATCACGGCGGAGTTCAACGCTTTCGGCTCGAAGATCCCGAGAACCCAGACGAATGTATTGCACGCGTTCCTTCAGAATTCCAAACCGCAGCACCAAGCTGGTAAGGTCTTCTCTTTCCCTCCGGCGACAACTTATCTGATCAAAGTCGATCGGCTCGATATTTCCCGTACAGGCTGCAACGAATTGGGTGATAGGGATTTCCACACCCACATCCAATCGGATGACTCCGTCGTTCAGCTTCTCTTCAGTAATCAACTTCTCCTGGAAGTCGTAGGAGCTGAGGACGCCGTTGCGTACGAGAAAGACCATCAGCGGGGTTCCGCTGGGAGCGAAAAGCTTGAGCATTATATAGCCTGGTTTGAGTAACGCGATGAATATCTTGGCGCGATGCTCGGTCCCAAAGGAGTTTAAAACAACCTCACCCTGCCCTACAAAGGACGTAAGGCGGTCGCTGCGCTGATCGAGAGTATCCAATACACGCTGTGGATCGCAGGCCTGTTCGATCGTTCTGCGAAATAGAGCACAACCGCTCAACGAGCCTGGGAGATATAGCATCAGAATCAGGAAAGCCAGCCTTCGAAACCGCCCCGGGCCTCTCGAGAGCGGACGCCGAACATCTCCGGACCCTTGGCGCGCTTCGGCTCCAAGGGAAGATAACAACTTGTTGGGAACCATAGAAAACAGATCTTTCATCGGTAGGCTTGAGCGGTCAGATGGAAAAGAAGTGGGGTTGGCTAGACATTCCACTACAGATCTATCTGAACTATATTGACGACTTCCTCTTGTTTATGGGGATAGAGTAGAACGAAACATTGACCAAGAGCATAATGTACCGTCAAGGCCGTTCATTCAGTCTGAGTTCCACATCGTCTATCTTCTTCTGAATTTGATCACGATCTTCTTTTCTCAACTCAAGCGATTTCTTGTATGCCCCTAATGCTTCTTCCAATTGATTTAGTGCAAGATATGCATCACCCAAATGTTCGGATATGATTGGGTCGTCGGGTAGTAATTCAAACGCCTTCTTGAGGTACTCGATGGCAGCGGCATAATCTCCCTTTTTGAAGTAAACCCAACCCAGACTGTCTATAATAAAACCACTATTAGGGCTCAAACTTAAAGCCTTCTTAATCATAGTCTCGGCTTCATCCAGTTTTATTCCCTTGTCCGCATAAGTATATCCGATGAAGTTTAGAGCATTCGCATTGTCCGGTTCAAGCTCGACAATCCGCCTCATGGGTTCCAGGCTCTTCTCGTAATCGCGCATCTTATCGTATACCATACCGATTTGAAACAGAAGGTCGATGTTGTCAGGATTTGCAGCCAGTCCTTCGTTCAGCACGGATAGCGCGTCTTCATACCTGCCTCGATCCGTCAACATGTAAGCCAATCCCAAATAGAGCTTTACCGCGTTCGGCATGGTTTGGATCGATTCGCGGAATAGGGCTTCCGCCTCATCCGTCTTTCCCTGTTTGTCCAGAAGATTGCCTAGCTGCAGGCGAGCATTCAAATGGGCCGGGGAGTCTTCGGGGATGGATCGGTATAGCTTTTGGGCCTCATCGAACTCTCCCTTTGCTTCCAGCACCGCCGCCAGGAAAAGGCGCGCCTCGAAATCATCCGGAGCTTCCTCGACGATGTCGGCCAGTTCACGTTCCGCCTCGCCGTATTTCTTATACTGGAACAGTTCTATGGCAATTTTTTTCCGGACTTCGACACTATTCTCTGATATCTCCCTAAGACGTTCAAACGTTTCCCCGGCCTCTTTCTCTTTACCGGTCTTGAGATAGAGTTCGCCAAGCGAAAGGTATCCTTGAAACTGGCGAGGATTTGACTCAATCATGGAGTTGAACAGAACTTCGGCCTTATCGAACCTCCCCGTTGCGCTGTACACCTCAGCCAAGTCCATCACAGCGGGACCAAAATCCGGCCGAATTTGGAGAACGCGATCGAGATTGGCCTCCGCCTGATTGTAACTCTTGAGATGCAGGTAAATACGGGCTAGGGAATAAGGCCCCGCCACATCGTCCGGGTGCGCTGCCGTCAGTTGGTTCAAAAAAGCGATGGCCCGTTCGTAGTCTCCCACCTCCTGATATCGGTTGGCGGAGTAGAGAAGCGCTTCCCGCTGATTGGGGTCCTGTTGCAGTATCTGTTCGTATTGCGCCAGTGCTTCGTCGTTTTGTCTTTGGGTGGTGTAGAAACCGGCCAGAAAGAGCCTCGCTTGTATGTCCTTGGGGTTTTTGCGAACGGCAGCCAGGGCGTGCTGCAAAGTCCCGTCCACGTCCCCTCTTCTCCAGAGTCGCCCGGCAAGTTCGATCTCGAGATAAGAAGAAGTTTCATCCAGGTCGATGGCCTGTACCAGCTGTTCTTCCGCCTCTTCCATATTCCCCTTGCCTGACGCAAGCGAAGCGAGCATATAGTGGTAGTAAGGATCCGGAATGGGCTCGAATTCCGAGGCCTCGCTTGGAGCGGGCGCCTCGGTGGAGGTTCGAGGCGTGACCATGGCCTGGCAGCCAACGAAGGAGAATGTACAGAGCAACGCGCCAGACACGGCATAAAATAACCAACCTAAGGCTCTGAAGTTCATAATAGAATCGTTTCCAAAAGAAGTTGTTCAAAACAGGATGAAATCAATATACCAGGCACGGGGCTTTGGCTTCGCGACCGGCGCCCGGACTGGAAGCGCCAACCCTCCAGATCTGTTTCCGGTATGGAAAATGAGCGAATACGACATGACCGTTTGCCGATCCCAGAGTAGCAAGGCGATGAATTGCCTAGTCGGAAACAGCTCGCTATCGTGCTATCCATGAAAAACTACGTAATTCTGTCTTCCTGAACGAAACGTCGATAGGTCCCCTTCACGCTCTCCCCGCATTTCCGGAACCGAAAAAGCAATCTATGGCGAATTCATGCAATCCGGTGGTTGTCGACTCCTTATCGTTTACGTTTCCGGTCACTTCTGCTGCTCCCAGCCGGTCCAATCCCCAACAAAGAAAATGCAGGCGGTGAGATGACCGCCTCCCGAGGAAGCATACATATGGTATTGTGACCGTCGAAGGATTCCGCCCTTCCGATCATGTCATGGAAAGATGATTTTCCGTGGGGTCGCGCGTCTTCATCTCCTGACGGAGGCCCGATAGTATCCCGATCATCTCTCGTCGGAGCCGCAGGAGCGTAGCTGATCGAGCCGGACACAGAGAACTCGGGAGCCGTCATCATTGCATACTGCCCATGAAGTCTTCCCCAATTTCAGGAGCATTTTCGTCCAGGTATTTTCGGATCTTCTTGATCAAGCGCGCCTGGATCTGACGCACGCGCTCACGGGAGATGTTGTATTTCTCTCCAATCGCCTGGAGCGTCACAGGCTCATCCGAAAGGAGACGCTCATCCATGATGTCCAGCTCCTTGTCCTTCAGCGTCCCGCGGAAAGCTTGGAGCTGTTCCTTGAAGATTCGCATGGTCTCCAATTCGGACAGGTCTTCGTCCACAGGACGAACCTCGGCCGGAAGAAAATCCTTGTGTTCATCGTCCGAGTCCGCCCTAACGGGAGATTCCAGAGAAACATCCCATGAGCTCAACCGCTGATCCATCTCGATCACCTGATCCGGGCGGACGTCCAATGACTCGGCCAAAAGCTGCGGCGTGGGATCGAAGCCCAGATACGAAAGGCGCTCTTTCTCTTTGTTCAGGTTGAAGAAAAGCTTCCTCTGTACTTGGGTCGTACCTATTTTGACCAGTTT
>JACQYL010000137.1 GCA_016208165.1 Deltaproteobacteria bacterium | reverse complement strand
TCCTTGCGGTGTTCGCGGATAACCATTTTGACGGATACCAAAGATGGAGTAGGGGTCATGAAAACACATGCAGGGTCCGTTTTGGCCGTGGTGTTGATGTTGGTGTTGGTTGCTCCGGCGACTGCCGGCGACTACAAGCCCGAGTACAAACTTTCTATCGTAGTGGGCCCCGGTTCGCCTTGGGGAGAGTTGGGACAGAAGTTCGCCGACGAGGTGAAAGCGGCTACCCAGGGGAGAATCAACATCAAATGTTACTTTGCCGGAAAGCTGTTCGCCGGCATACAGACCAACGAATTCATGCTGCTCCGGCAGGGGGTTGCGGATTTTGCCGTTGGATCGACCATCAACTGGTCGCCCCAGATGAAAGAATTGAACCTGTTTTCGCTGCCGTTCCTTTTTCCCAACTACAAATCAGTGGATGCGGTTAAGGAAGGAGAAGTCGGGAAAGCCCTTTTCGCCGAGATCGAACGAGCCGGAGTCGTCTGTCTGGGCTGGGGTGAAAACGGATTTCGTGAAATCACCAACCGGGTTCGACCCATCGTGAAGCCTGAAGATCTGCACGGACTGAAAATTCGGGCCGTGGGTTCACCCATCTTTAAGGATACGTTCAGAGCAATGGGCGCGAACCCGGTTCTAATGAACTGGGGAGACGCGCAGACGGCTTTTCAGCAGGGCACGGTGGACGGACAGGAAAATCCCGTCAACGTGGTGATCGTTCCGTATAAGATTTGGCAATATCATGCCTACATCACGCTCTGGCATTACACGATCGATCCGTTGATCCTGGGCGTCAACAAGCAGGTGTGGGAAGGATTTTCGGCCGAAGATCGGGAAATCCTGAAAACGGCGGCGCTGAACGCGTGCGCCTGGGAAGTGGAGGAGGCTCGGAAGGGGCTCACCGGCGACCTGTCGGCCTTGAAACTGCTCGAGGAAAACGGGATGAAGGTGGTCGAGCCGACAGCGGAGCATCTATCTGCATTTAAAGCCGTAGTGAAACCGGTGTGGGACGACTGGACGCCGAGAATCGGGGAAGAGCTTGTAAAGAAAGCCGTCGAAACGGTGGAAGCCAATCGGTAGGTCGTTGCCGGCTTCCCGGTTCATCCGGGTTGCCCAGGGATCGCGTGGTGGGCTCGGAATATTGGCGGACACGCGTTCGTAGGGCGAATCATTATTCACCCCCTGGGGAGGGCCGGGGCGAGGGAATGTCCTATTTGAACAGGGTTCTTGTTTCGGGTTTTCAGGCCTTCAGAAAGGGACGGTGATGCGATCCCGCTGCCGATGGATGTTGGCCAACCTCGAGGAATGGGTCTGTGTATTGCTGATGAGCGGAATGGCGCTCCTGGGATTCGCCAACGTGGTCACCCGCTATCTGGGCTATTCTCTGGCGTACACGGAAGAACTGCTGCTCTCGATGATGGTTTGGATTACACTTATGGGGGCGGCGGTGGGCTTCAAACGGAATGCCCATCTGGGACTGTCCCTGCTTCGTGAACGGGCCCCGGAGGCGACTCGGAAAGCGCTCGCCGTCCTGTCCCTCGCTCTGACTGTTGGGACCATGGGTGCGGTGATCGTTTTGTGTACGCTGTACCAAATCACCGACGAAATCGCCATGGACACCCGTTCCCAGGCGTTGGACATTCCCCAGTTCTACTACACTCTCGCCATCCCGATCGGAGGGATTTCCGTCATCGTTCGGGCTGTTCAGGCCTCGATCCGAAACTGGCCCCAGTTGTCCAGGGATTAACCATGGATCCCGGCCTGATTCTGTTCGGCGGGTTTATCGTTCTGCTCTTCCTGGGCGTTCCCATAGCCATCGCTTTGGGTTCGACGGCCTGCCTCGTCATATGGGCCTTCGATCAGGGCATACTCGGCATATCCCCTACCTTCTATGCCAACATCGCCCGTTTTCCACTTCTGGCCATCCCTTTTTTCATTTTGGCCGGACTCATTCTGGAACGGTGCGGAATTTCCAGACGTCTGGTGCATCTCGCCGGCCTTCTGGTCGGACCCATTCCCGGGGGATTGGCCATCGTTGCGGTGCTGGTATGCGTGTTTTTCGGCGGTGTGTCCGGTTCGGGGCCGGCGGACGCGGCGGCCATGGGAGCCGTTCTGATTCCGGCGATGACGGCCCTCGGATATGACCGGGCGTTCACGGCCGGGCTGATCGCCGCCGCCGGTTCGACGGCGATTATCATCCCGCCTTCCATTGCCTTAATCGTTTATGGCGTGATTACGGAAACCTCCGTGCCCGCACTTTTTGCCGGAGGAATCTTTCCCGGACTGATCGCGGGACTTTGTCTGATCGTGCCCGCATTCCTGGTCTCAGCACGCAGAGGGTACGGCGGCGAGCGTTGGGGAAACCTGCGGGAGATCGGAGCGGCGTTCAAGGACGCCTTTTGGGGTTTGTTGGCCCCCGGGGTCATCCTCGGCGGACTTTACGGAGGGTTGTTTACACCCACGGAAGCCGCCCTGGTGGCCGTTTTTTATGGACTTTTCGTGGGTGTGCTGGTGTATCGGACCATCGCATGGAGAGACCTTTACCAACTCATGCTCGATTCAGCGGTATCTTCCGCCGTAGTTATGCTCATCGTGGCCTTTGCCGGCCTGTTCGCCTGGACGGCGGACGCCGTGGGTTCCATCGACCGATTGGCTTCGGCATTGCTCACCATTACAAACAACTCCCTTTTGATGATCCTGCTGGTGAACGTCCTCTTGCTCGTGGCCGGCATGTTGTTGGACGCCATATCGATCTTCTATGTGTTTTTACCGATCCTCATGCCGCTCATGGCCCATTTCAATTGGGATCCACTCTGGTTCGGCGTGGTCATGTGTTTCAATCTGGCCATGGGACAGTTCACGCCGCCGGTGGCGGTGAACCTGTATATAACGACCTTTCTCGCGGATACCACACTGGAAAAAGTGTCCGTAGCCATCATACCCTTCTTCCTCTCCATGCTCGCAGGGCTGATCCTCGTGATTCTCTGGCCACGGTTGAGCATTGCGCCGGCCGTCTGGTTCGGTCTGTATTCGCCTTGAAAAGCGTATGGCGGGGGAGAGGAGGAGGTTATTTGGACGAAGACGGGTCGGACGCCTGAAGGGCCTTCAGGGCGGCATGCCGCATGACGGTAAACGGAGCGCGCAGGCCCGTCCAGGCCTCGAATTGAGCCGCACCCTGATGAACGAGCATGTCTATGCCGGTGAGAGTGGTGCAGCCGCATTCAGCGGCTTCTTTGAGGAATCGGGTGATCAGCGGGTTGTACACGATATCGAAAACGATGGGTTGTTCCCTGAGGAGATGGATCGGTACGGGAGTTTCGTCTTCGTTGGGAAACATTCCCACGGGCGTGCAGTTGACCACCAGGTCGGCGTCCTCGAACGCCCGCTCGAGATCCGATAGCTGAAAACTGCTCGCGAACAGCGGGGTCGCGGTGTACGGAGAAAGCTCTCTAACAAGGATCTGGGCCTGATCCGAACGACGCGATACAAAGGTCAAGGCGTTCAGACGACGCGCCGCGGCCAAAGTAAATCCCACGGCGCGGGCGGACCCGCCGGCGCCGAGGACCAGCACTTTGGAACCCGTCAGTTGAATGCCGGCAGCCTGGATGGTACGCAATGCTCCAATGCCGTCCGTATTGGTCCCCATCAGTTTGCCGTTACGCACATACACGGTGTTCACCGCGCCCATGCGCCTGGCCAGGTCGTCGACCTCGTCCAGAACGTCCAATATGCGGACCTTGAAAGGAATGGTGACGCTGCAACCCTGCATGTCGATTTCCTTGAAAAAGGCGAGGATGGAGGTCAGATCCGTGACCTGCATGGGAACGTACACCGCGTTGATGTTCGCGTGACGGAATGCGGCGTTTTGCATGTGAGGTGAAAACGAATGCGCCACCGGATTTCCGAGTAAAGCGTAGACCTTGGTGTCCGGTTTGATCCGATGAACGTGATACACATCCAGCAAGGTATCCAGACTGATCTGACCGGGAGCGGCTTTTGAGCGGCCGTCTTTGAAGCAGTAGGTCCAGAGCGATCCGAATTTGGGGGCCAGGATCCGGCTGATGTAGCCCAGATCGCCCATGACGTGGGCCACAACGTTATGCTTCATATGCTGGAGCAGGCGGAAAATCCGGAAATTATCTTCGAGATTGCGTGCAAAAGTGGCGATTTTGATCACATCCGCACGCTGGGACGCCATGTCCCGAAAAAGAGCGAACAGATCCACGGGCGTTGCATCAAAATCGTGGAACGAGAGAATTACTTTGGCGTCGCCCGGGCTTGACAGTACGCGGGAGCGCTGCTCCTGGGGCGTAAGCCATTCCACGTCAACGTACGCTGCACCGGAACGTTTGGCGCGAACCAGCAGTTCGATGCGCTCTTCTTCGCTACCGGTGAAGGCGCCGCCTTCCTCGGGCCGTCTGACGGTAAATATGACGGGCTTCGTTCCGGCATGGAGCAGGGCTTCCATATCCAAATCCTGAAGCAGATCCGCCCGTACCTCGACAAGGTCGACTTCCGGCAGCAGCTCTTCCATGATCCGGACGGCGTCCCGGGTGGTCTTTTCGGTTAAGGTCAGGCAGATCAAGTCAGCAACTCCGAGAAGCGTGGGGCGTTTCGAGGGTCTGAGGGAAACATCCCGGTAGGATAGGTCATCCTGAGACCTCCAAATTTGCCGCCATCTAGACATCGCTGTCGAGGTCTGTCAAGGTAATTTCAGATTAAAAACTTATGCTTGGTTCGACTTGCATCCGGGGGGCAACGAGCATACAGTGGCGTCATGCGTATAGGCGGTATCCAACTCGAAGTTCCCTTCCTATTGGCGCCCATGGCCGGTTTTACGGATTCGGCCTTTCGCCTGCTGACCCGGAAGTTCGGTTGCGGGTTGGCGTTTACCGAAATGGTCAGCTCCAACGGAGTGGTTCAAGGTCACGGCCGGACACTCAGATACCTTCACTCGAATTCGGAAGAACGCCCGCTTGCGGTCCAGTTGTTCGGATCCAATCCGGAGATCCTGGCCGGAGCCGCATCCATTGCGCAGAAGCTGGGGGCCGACATCATAGACCTGAACGTGGGTTGCCCCGTTCGGAAGGTCACGAAAGGCGGATCCGGTGCGGCTTTGCTGAAAGATTTGAATCTGCTCGGGCGCATCCTCCGACGAGTCCGCCGGGAGGTCGACTGTCCTTTCACCGTCAAGACCCGCGCCGGGTGGGATCCGGATCATCTGACGTATCTGGAAGTGGGTCGCATGGCTGATCAAGAAGGAGTGGACGCCGTCACTCTGCATCCTCGAACCGCCGGCCAGTTTTTTTCGGGCGCCGCGGATTGGTCCATGATCGAACGCCTCAAGCGGGAAATCGGGATACCGGTTATCGGCAATGGAGACATTCAGACGCCGCATCAGGCCCTGGAGATGATGCATGAAACCGGATGCGACGCCGTTATGATCGGACGATCCGCCGTGGGCAACCCCTGGTTTTTTCGGGAGGCCCGGGCTCTGATGGAGGGGCGGATTCCCGCACCCGTTTCTTTGGACGAGCGTGAGGAAACCATCCGGTTTCATTATGAGTTGTTGAAGGATGTGTTCGGCGCAAAAAGAGCCGCACGAAAGTTACGAGGGCATATCATGTATTATACCAGGGGCCTGCCCAGCAGTTCGGATTTTCGCGGAAGCATCGGCCGAGTCACGGATGAAGAACCCCTCTTCGCCGCCCTGGCGGGATACTTTGGACGCGTTGCAGAGGGAGCCGCTCATGAAGGTTAAACTCGCCAAGACCGCCGGTTTCTGCATGGGAGTCCGAAGAGCGCTCGACCTCGTGCTCAAGGAGGCCGGTCACACGGAAAAGCCCTTGTACACCTTCGGCCCGCTCATTCACAATCCCCAGGTGCTGGAGCTGCTCAAGAACAGAGGCGTTGAACCGGTCGAGACATTGGATGAGATTAAAGGAGGAACGGTGTTTATCCGAGCCCATGGCGTTCCCCCTGAAATCAAGAAGGGTATCGAGGAACGGGGAGCTCGGGTTATTGACGCCACGTGCCCGCACGTGCTCCGAGCCCAGATGATTCTGGATAAATACGCCAAACGGGGTTACAAGGGCGTCATTTCCGGAGACCCAAATCACCCCGAGGTAGTCGGATTGCTCGGATTCACTCACGCCAAGGGTCTGGTGGTGCAATCAAAAGAGGAACTAAGATCTCTTGCTCCTACTGAAAAAGTCGTTATCGTGGCCCAGACCACCCAGCATCACGAACAGTTTGACGATCTGGTTCAGTTCGCCGAATCCTATTTTCATGAGGTCAAGGTGGAACGCACTATTTGCGGGGCTACCCGTGAGCGCCAGGCCGAAGTCAGCTCGATGGCCCCTCATGTGGACGGAATGGTAGTGGTAGGGGGCTATAATAGTGGAAACACGCGACGCCTGGCTCGAATCGCCCGCGAGTCCGGAGTGGAAACCTTCCACGTGGAGACGGATGAAGAACTTGAACCGGAGAAACTTTCCCATCTCAACGTGGTAGGCGTGACGGCCGGGGCCTCCACGCCCAACTGGATGATCAAGAAAGTCATTCAGAAGCTGCAGAATATGCGGGGGAGTACGGAGTCCGCCTGGCGCTCGCAGGGATTTCGCTTCCTGAAGTTTGTGCTGCAGAGCAATCTTTATGTGGCCCTCTGCGGCGCCGGATTGACGTACGCGAGTATGACCGCGCAGGGGCTGACGAGTTCCCCCGCCAAACTCCGACTGATGCTCATTTCGTTTCTTTTCCTCTACAGCCTTCATATCATCAACCACCTTCTGGATCGGGACGCGGGCCAGTTCAACGATCCGGAACGCATCCGCTTTTTCAATCGATATAAATTCTGGTTCGTTATCAGTGGAGGCGTCGCTCAACTGGCGGTCGTATGGATGGCATACCGGCTGGGCATGGCGGTGCTGGCCGCCGCGCTGCTGGTGATGATAGGGGGTCTGCTGTATAGCGTTCTGCCGGTTCCGAGAGCGCTTCGACGAAGCATTCCGTACCGGAGATTCAAGGACATACCCGGTAGTAAGAGTGTTTCCATCGCTCTGGGTTGGGGTGTGGTCACTACGTTTCTTCCGGCCCTGACAACGGGATTCCCCGACCCGGCGGCTTTCGTGTCGGCGTTTACAGTGGTGGTCGGGCTGGTTCTGGTGAGATCGGCCTTTTTCGAGTTGCTCGATGTCCAGGGGGATATGATCGTCGGCAAGGAGACATTGCCGGTGCTTCTGGGTGAACAGAAGACCCTGCACATCCTCAACATGATTCTGGTGCTGCTGGCGGCCCTGCTGATCGGATTCGCACTTCTGGGCTGGGGAAGGGGATTGCCGGTGATCTTCGGGTTTTGTTGCCCGTACACCCTGACTTACCTCTGGCTTTTCGGCAAACGCAAGTTCACCCCCGGTCCCGCCTTTGAACTGACGGTAGAGAGCAACTTCGTATTGGCGGGCATAGTCGCGTATCTGTTTAACTCGGGTCTTTTCGGATAGAGGCTCCGACCGGGAAACCTACAATCACACCTGACTGAATGAAGACGGCCCTGCGATCCGATCCCTAACCCCGGGTCCCCGTTTCCTTGTTCAGGCGTTGGCCGTTGTGCAAAGATGCCCCTTGTATCGGTAATCATTCCCACCTACAACCGCGCGAGCCGGCTGGAAGAGGCCGTCCGTTCCGTACTGGACCAGACGTTCCGTGACTTCGAGCTCATTGTGGTGGATGATGGCTCGACGGACGGCACCCGAGAAATGCTCGAAGGTTTCGGGGCCGGCGTGAAGGTGCTCGTTCAGGCACGTTCCGGTGTAAGCGCGGCGCGCAATCTCGGTATCGAAGCGGCCCGGGGGCCGTTGATCGCGTTTCTGGATTCGGACGATCTGTGGCTCGATCGAAAGCTCGAGGTTCAGGCGGCTCATTTTCGGATGCGCCCGAAGTCCCTTATCTGCCAGACGGAAGAGGTCTGGATTCGCAAAGGCAGACGCGTCAATCCCAAAGCCTATCACAAGAAACGGTCCGGGAATATTTTTCGAATCTCCCTGGAACGGTGCATGGTGAGCCCGTCCGCGGTGATGCTGCGCAGAAGTCTATTAGAGGAAGTGGGCGTATTCGACACCTCCATGGAAGCGTGCGAAGACTACGACTTATGGCTCCGGGTGGCATGCCGCCATCCGGTGGCGTTGATAGACGAACCGCTCACGATCAAGCGGGGCGGACATTCGGATCAGCTTTCCCGGACCGTGCCGTCTCTGGACCGCCTTCGCATTCATTCGCTGAGTAAGCTCCTGTCCGCGAATGTTCTGTCCATAGAGCAAACCGGCTGGGTATTGGAGACGCTGCGGAGGAAAACCCGGATTTACGCGGAAGGATGTCTGAAGCGGGGAAAGCTGGAAGAAGCCCTCCAGGCTCAAAAGCTTCTACCGGATCACCAGGAACGACCTTCCAATGGCCCGGGAATGCAGGCACTCCCCGATGGACAGGTCGATACGGATGGGGGAGGTACGAACCTGGACGGCCTCGAAATGAGCCGAGCGAAAGGCGACACCGGTTAGCCGTCTTCCGCTTCGAAGAACCGCATAAGATGTTCGAGGAGTTCTTTGGGGTCATCCGGGTGGAACCACCGGGCTTCGTCCACCGATTGGAACCACGTGAGCTGCCGTTTGGCGTAGCGTCTCGTGTCCCGCTTCAATAACCGGGTTGCCTCTTCAAAAGACCATTCGTTCTCCAGGTAGCGCGCCACGTGCCGATATCCGATGGACTGCATGGACTTGAGATCGGCGCCGTATCCCATGGACTTCAGCTTTTTCACTTCTTCCACCAATCCTTCGGCCAGCATTTGGTCCGTTCGGTTCTCGATACGGGCGTATAGTTCCGGTTTGGGCCGGGAAAGGACGCAGTAGGCGACCCGATACGAGGATTCCTGAAAACGATGCCCGGCTTGAAGGCGGCTTATGGGCGTTTTCGTGGTTTCGTACACTTCCAGGGCCCGAACAATGCGAACCCTGTCCCTGGGATGGATTCGTTGGGCTGCAAGGGGGTCCACGTTCAGCAACCGACGGTGCAATTCATCCAGCCCCTTCCGGTTGGCCTCGTCTTTCAGCCGGGCGCGGACCGTGGCGGATTTGGGCGGCACCGGAAACAGGCCGTGCAAGAGCGCTTTGATATAGAGTCCCGTTCCGCCCACCAGAAGGGCGCGCTTGCCTTTTTCGAGAATCCGCCGTATGGCCTCGTCGGCCATTCGACGGTATGTGGATGCGTCGCAGGTTTCGTCCGGATCTCTCACATCGATGAGATGGTGGGGTACCCGCTTGCGTTCGTCGACGGTCGGCTTGGCCGTACCCACGTCCATGTAACGGTAGATCTGCATGGAGTCGGCATTGACGATTTCGGCATTCAGAAATTCGGACGCGCTCAAGGCCAGTTCGGTCTTTCCCACTCCGGTTGGGCCGGTTATGATGCCGATACTCGGGATGGCCACGGTTTACCTTCTTTTGAGTTCCTTTTCCAATTCCGTATAGGTGATTTTTTTCCAGATGGGCCTGCCGTGGGGGCAGTGAAGAGGACTGTCCAATGAGAGGACTTCGCGGACCAGAGTTTCCATTTCTTCACGGGCAAGGGCCTGTCCGGATCGAATCGACCCGTGGCAGGCCATCACGATCAGGACGGGATCGAGAGGCCCTGCGTCGCCGGAAGCAGGCGGCGTCTCGGCGGTATCGTCCAGGAGTTCGTTTATCAATGCGGTCACATCGACCTGTTTCAACAGGGCGGGCACTTGCCGTACGATGATACTGCGCTCGCCGAACGGGCGCACTTCCAGTCCCACGGCGTTCAGGTTTTCCCGGAGATCCTGGATCCGTGCAAATTCCTTGGGGCTCAGTTCCACCACCTCGGGAGTGAGGAGCATCTGTGTGGACACCGAGGTCTTTGCGGCGTCCAGTTTCAGTTTTTCGTATGTGACCCGTTCGTGGGCGGCGTGTTGATCGAAGATCAGGAGGCCTTCCCTCGTTTCGCAGAGAATGTAGCTTTTGCCCAACTGACCCAGGACCTTGACCAAAGGGAGGGAGGAGCTTTCCTGCAAACGATATTGGGGAGAAGACGTTTCGGGAACTCGAGGGGCCGGGACGACCGCCGGTCGGGCCGGTTCGCTGATATGCAGGTTACTCCGAGAACCTCGAAGGTTCCGATCCCCTCCCGATGCCTCCTGAAAGCGGATCGGGTGATAGTCCCGCTTTTGTCCAACTTGCCACGGCTCAATTTCCGGAACGTCCCGAGGCAGGAGCTCGGACCGCGCGTGAGCATCCAACGCGGTTTTTAAGTTCGACACAACGAGGTGATAGATCCGCTGAGGATCGGTAAATCGAACCTCCGCTTTGGTGGGGTGGACATTGACATCCACTCTTGCAGGATTCACCTCAAGGAACAGCAGGGCCATGGGATAGCGTCCTTTGGTCAGGAACGGACGGTAAGCGTCCAGGATCGCCTTGTGAAGCAACCGGTCACGCACCCACCTCCCGTTCACATACGCGTACACATGCCGTGGGGCTGTGCGGGAATCTTCAGGGGGAACGAGATATCCCGACACACGGGGATCGCCCGTGTCCGACGAGAAAGCGACCGCCCGCTGGGCCAACTGCCGCCCCCAAAGAATATACAGCCGGTCTTTGGGCGACGCGCCCGAGGGGAATTCCAGGTTCGGTTTTCCATCGACGTCCAGTCGGAAGTGGATTTCCGTCAACGGCAACGCCGTGCGGATAAACATGTCCGTGATGTGACCCATTTCCGTCTGGGAGCTCTTCAGAAATTTCAGTCGGACGGGAGTGTTGTGAAAGAGCCTGGAAGCGGTGATGCGGGCGCCCGGCTGCATGGTGATTTCTTCGACGGTGCGTATCACGCCTCCCTGCACTGTGATGCGCCGGCCCACGTCCAGTTCCCGGACGCGGCTTTCCATGGTCAGGTTCGTCACGGAGGCGATGCTCGGGAGGGCCTCGCCCCTGAAACCAAGCGACCGAATGTCAAAGAGGTCCGCTTCGGTAGCCAGTTTGCTGGTAGCGTGGCGTTCGAGGGCCAGAAACATGTCGTCCGGCTCCATACCCATTCCGTCATCCGTCACGACGATGCGTTTTCGCCCGCCTCCCTCGATGTTCACCACCACGTGACCGGCTCGGGCGTCGACGGCATTTTCCAGCAGTTCCTTTACAATGGAGGCCGGCCGTTCCACGACTTCGCCGGCCGCGATCTTATTGGCCAGGATTTCGGGTAAGATATGAATCTTCGGCATAGGCGCGTTCCTTGGATGGGCAGGATGTTGTCAAGCCCTCGGGCATGTGATATCTAAACACCAAGGAGGGCTCCCAAAGGGTTCTTCTTAACTCTCGGGTCCCCGCTTCAATCGGTTGCCTTCTTCCACACCCAAGCGGGGACCCTTTAAATCGGATAGGAGCGGGCTATGGATCCCCGGGAAGAAGCTGTTCTGAAAGCAACGAAAGAGATTATTGTCAAGTTTATCGAGACCGGGCGACTCAGTACCAGTACGTTTGAAGAAGCCTACCTGCTGGTCAATCGAGTGGTGAGGGAGAATATCCGGTCGAAGCCGCACAAGGAAACGGACCGAGGGGAGAAGACGCAGGCGCAATCAACGTCATCTTGACGGATGAAAAGCGCCATCCGGTGCAAGCGGACCGGCAGACCACCGACCGTTTATTCGGCCGCGTCGGCGGGCGCGCAGCGAGTTCAGGGCCAAAGCCGGGAAGCCGGAAACACTACAGTTTGTTGGCGCCCGTCTTGGACACCAGGTTACCGGCCCTCAACAGGGAATCGAAGGTTCCTGCGTCCGTCCACCAGCCCTCCAGCACACTCCAACTCATTTGACCTCGTTCGATGTAGGCATTGTTCACGTCGGTGATTTCCAGTTCTCCCCGAGCGGAAGGTTTAAGCGCCCCGGTGATTTCGAACACGTCGGGACCGTACATGTAGATACCGATCACCGCATAGGATGACGGTGGCGTTTGTGGCTTCTCGATGATTCGCACGACCCGGTCCCTCTCGAGCACGGGTACGCCGAACCGTTCGGGATCGGGGACTTTTTTCAGCAGGATTTTAGCTCCACGCTCCTGCTTTTCGAAATCTCGCACTGCCTGCGCGATGTTGTTCTCAATGATGTTGTCCCCCAGCACCACGCAGATCCTGTCATTGTCGGCGAAATACTCGGCCAATTTCAAGGCGTCGGCGATGCCGCCTTCCCCTTCCTGGTAGGTATAGTTGAGATGCTTGAGGCCGAATGCTTTTCCATTGGCCAGGAGTTTCAAGAAATCCCCGGCGTTGTTGCCTCCAGTGACAATCAGAATGTCTTTTATCCCGGCGTTTACCAGCGCTTGTATGGGGTAGTAGATCATGGGCTTGTCGAAAACAGGCAGCAGATGTTTGTTGGTTATGCGTGTCAAAGGATACAGCCGGGTGCCCAATCCCCCTGCTAAAATAACGCCTTTCATTCCGTAACTCCTTACTTAGTCGCTGTGTTGTCCGTATTCCACTTCAACGAGATAGAGACCCTGGGGGGGTGCTTTCGGACCGGCGCGGGATCGGTCCTTTCCGGTCAGCACGCGAGTGAAATCCGATGGTGTAATGGCGTGTCCGCCCACCTGAACCAGCGTTCCGACAGTGTTTCTTACCATGTGCCGCAGAAATCCATCCGCTTTGAGCGCGACGCAGACCATGCCGTTGGCATCCTCTGACAGGGATTGCTGGAAAATCGTCCGCACGGGACTTTTTGCGCAACTGCCCGCTGACTGGAAAGCCGAAAAGTCGTGCGTTCCCTCGATGGACTCGAGGGCGCCGGCCATAGCTTCCAGATCCAAGGGAACGCGCACGTGCCAGGCTCGATCCCGCATCAACGCGGGGCGAACGAAGCGGTTGCAGATCAGGTAATGATATCGTTTTGATTGGACCGAATAGCGGGCATGGAACCCTGAAGGCGCCTCGGAGGCTTCCTTTACCGCGATGTCCGGCGGCAGCAGCGCGTTCAATGCGTTCTGAAAGACGCCGGCTTCGTAGGTTGCGGCGGTCACAAAATGGGCCACCTGACCCGTCGCATGGACGCCGGCATCCGTACGGCCCGAGCCGTGCAGGGTGACCGGCTCATGGAGCATGGTCCTCAAAGCGGTTTCGATGACTTCCTGAATGGTGACGATCCCCTTCTGGCGTTGCCATCCGGCGTAAGCGCCGCCGTCATACTCGAGAACCAGCTTGATGATTCTTTCGGCGCCGATCACGGACCAACGTTCCTGCTCAGGGGTACAACGGCGCTATGCGGAGGCCCGCGGTTTCTTCCAGCCCCAGCATCAGATTCATATTCTGGACCGCCTGCCCGGAGGCGCCTTTGACCAGATTGTCAATGGCGGAAACGCCGACGATCCGATGAGTTCTGCGATCGATTTTGTATCCGATGTCGCAATAATTCGAGCCGTTGACAAAGGACGTACTGGGAAAATGGCCCGGCGGAAGCACTCGAACGAAAGGAGCGTTATCATAGAACGCCCGCGCTCGTTCGAAGAGAAGCTGCTCCTCGATGTCCGCCGTCAGGCTCGCATAGGTCGTCGTCAGAATGCCTCTATTCATGGGCGCCAGGTGAGGGGTGAAACTGATGGTCACGGGCCGGCCGGCCAGGAGGGAAAGCTCCTGCTCGATCTCCGGCGTGTGGCGGTGTTCCCCGATCTTGTATGCCTTGAAGCCTTCGTTCACTTCGCAATAGAGGGTCGCCATGCTGGGGCCGCGCCCGGCCCCGCTTGCTCCGCTCTTCGAGTCGACGATGATCGTGGCCGGATCGATCCAACCGTTTCGGAGGAGGGGCGCCAGGGCCAGGATCGTGCTGGTGGGGTAACATCCGGGGTTTGCCACCAGCCTGGCGTTTTGCACGGCGTCCCGATGGATTTCCGGTAATCCGTAAGCCGCTTCTTCCAGGAGCAGGGGAGCGGAATGGGGCTGATACCACCTTCCATACACTTCCGCGTCTTTCAGCCGGAAATCGGCGCTCAGATCCACGACCTTGAGGCCCTGGTCAAGCAGTTTCGGAACGAATTCCATGGCCGTCTCATGGGGAAGGGCGGTGAAGGCCACCGACGCCGACCGGGCCACCTGGGATGGGTCGGGAGCGGAGAAGACGAGGTCCGTGATTCGTCTCAAAGAAGGGAACACATCCTCGATGGGTTTTCCCTCGTATCGACGACTCGTCGCACACGTGAGCTTCAAGTCGGGATGGGCGCTCAGGAGCCGAATCAGCTCGACGCCCGTATATCCGGAACCTCCGATAACGGCGGTCTTGACCATTACATCCTCTCCCTGTCAGCCATCTTACACCAAAAGGCGCCCGAAAAGAAGCGCTGTCCGAGGGACGTGCTTGAGGGCGGGTTTCCCGACGCGTTACAGACCTCTTGCAGAATCGTACGGAAGACAGACGAAAAAAGGAGGGATATGCGTCCCTCCTTCTTCGGCCGAGAATCCGGACGTGTCGAGCCTATCGCTTCGAATACTGGTATCGCGCGCGCGCGCCCCTTTGCCCGTACTTTTTCCGTTCTTTGACGCGGGCGTCCCTTGTAATAAAACCCGACCTTTTCAGAATGGGTCTGAGACTCGGATCAATGGTCAGTAATGCCTTGCTGATGCCGTGCTTCACAGCCCCGGCCTGTCCGGAGATGCCGCCACCCTTCACGGTGACGATCACGTCGAACTTTCCGAGGGTATTGGTGATCTCGAACGGTTGACGCACGACCATGGAGGCCGTCTCTCGACGAAAATATTCGTTCATGGGACGTTTGTTGATAACAATGGTTCCCGTACCCGGCTTGAGCCATGTCCTGGCAATGGCCGATTTTCGTTTTCCCGTTGCGTAGTACGTTTCCGTAGGCAAGACCCCCTCCTTAATCGAACTTCAACGGTTTGGGTTGCTGGGCTTTGTGCGGATGGTCCGGCCCTGTGTATACTTTCAGTTTCTTTAACATCCTTCGGCCCAGGGGATTCTTGGGCAGCATGCCGCGCACGGCGAACGTCATTATGCGTTCCGGATGCGTCTCGGCCATCTTCTTGGCGCTGGTGGTCTTGAGGCCTCCCACCTGCCCCGAGTGGTGGTAGTACATTTTCTGGTCCCATTTTCGTCCCGTCAGCTGTACTTTCTCCGCGTTGACGACAACGATAAAGTCCCCGGTGTCCATGTGGGGAGTGTAAATGGGTTTGTGCTTGCCTCTGAGGTGAAGGGCGATGCGGCTCGCCAGTCGCCCCAGGGTCTTACCCTCTGCGTCCACCACGAACCATTCCCGTTTTATGTCTTCCGGCTTGGCCGAATATGTCTTCATGCGTCGGAACTCCCTCCCAAAAAGTCAAAATAATTAAATATGCGACTCAACCGAATTTGTCAAGAAAAAATTCCTCCGGACTCTCCCAATTTCTTGGAGCCGACCTACGCGACTGGGTGATGCGAATTGCTTTCCCTTTTATGCACCCTGTGACAGTTCGTGACACTCCTATCAGGCTGCTGAAAAACGCGATCCGCGGCGTTGCGCTTCATCCCTCGTCACTGCGACGTACTCTATGTACGCCTCGTTCCTCGGGATTTGCGCGCCTTGCATCTCATCGTTTTTCAACGGCCTGTAACAACCCGGCTTTTTCAACGGGCTGCTAGACAGGGCCGTTGGGGCTTCCTAATGACGGTGGTGGGCGTTCTCCTCCTCCGGCATCTCGAATTCGAACCTTGCAATGTATCGATTTCCTTCAACAGGCACTTCAAGTTCCATTGTAAATTGGTGTAAAGACTTTAGGAAATCTGCTTGGTAGCGATACGTGCTGGATTCGGCAACCCATTTGCTGCGAATCCTAGGGTTAGAGTATGGCTTTCGTCTTACTGTCTCCTTTCGTAAGTACAGCCTGCGACGTTCATAGTCGGTCGGCAACAGACGGATTTCTTTGTGCATCCCGTTTCGATCCGTAATGACTGCTTCAAGGAAGCTCTCTTCCAACAAATAAGGCTTTTCAACGGCATCGGATATCCATGCTTCTATGACACCTTCCGCGTGGTCAACAAAAAATGTAACGTGGTGGTTTCCAATCACTTCAGTGTATGGATATTTGTGTGTGGGATGATCCGGCACATTTTCGTCAATTATAGCATTTTCTCTAGTTGAAGAACAGCTAAGTTGGCTTATTATCACAAAGAAAATAAACCAAGTCGCGATTACCCGCGGTGCTTTAAATGTAAATGAGTGCATTACTTACCTCCTTAGATAAAAAACCTGGACGTTTCGGGAGACGCTGTTTTGGGTTTCCTTCAAAGAGCGCTTCATACGGCGCCGGCGCCTTTCTCGCCGGTGCTGATACGAATCGCCATGCCGATATCGCCCACGTATATCTTGCCGTCGCCCTTGAGGCCCGTATGCGCGGCCTTTTGGATGGCGGTGACCACAGCTTCCGCGAGATCATCCCGGCACATGATCTCGACTTTGACGCCATGCTGGTAATCCAGGAGATCGTCATGGGCCTGGGCTTGGGCGCCACTCCAGCCGACGCCGAAACCACGGCATTCCATCACGCTCATTCCGGTGAGCCCCTCGATCGTCCGGAGGGCCCGGGTCACTTCCGATAGCTTATGCTTCTTGATGTAGGCCTTGATTTCCTTCATGACGGACTCTCCACTTCGATCTTGATGGAAAACCACCTGTAAAGGGCTGGAATAACTAGTAAAGTTAGGATAGTAGAGGTGACAAGTCCTCCTATCACTACCGTGGCCAGAGGACGCTGCACCTCACTACCTGTCCCGCTGCTGAACAGCAACGGGAAAAGACCCAGGGCCGTGGTTAGCGCCGTCATCAGAACCGGCCGCAGGCGCAGGCAGGCTCCACGGACGGACGCCTCGTCCAGAGGCACTCCGTCGCGCAGCAACTGGTTGAGGTAAGTGACCAGCACCATGCCGTTTTCCAGGGCCACGCCGAACAGGGCGATGAAGCCGACCGAGGATGGAACCGAAAGGTTCTCCCCGGTCAGCCACAGAGCCACCACCCCGCCGACCAGGGCCAGAGGGATGTTGAGCAAGATCAGGAAGGTATTCTTGAGGGAGCTGAAATTCATGAATAGTAGAACCAGGATGACCAGCAAAGTAGCAGGCACTACCAGGGCCAGGCGCTTGTTGGCCTCTTGCTGCAGCTCGAACTGTCCGCCCCAATCGATCAGATAACCGGCCGGCATCTGAAGCTTTTCGGCGATGGCCCGCCGGCCGGAGGCGACGAAAGAACCGATATCGCGTCCGCGTACGTTGCACTGGACCGTGATGAAGCGTTGATTGTTCTCGCGAGTGATCTGGCGCGGACCGACAATCTCCTCAACAGAAGCGATCTGGTCGAGGGGCACCTTTGCGCCGCCGGGGGCCGCGATCAGGATATGCCGGATGGCCTCGGCATCGTCGCGGGCTTCCTTGGCGAAACGGATGAAAATGTCAAAACGGCGGATCCCCTCGAAGATCTGCCCGCTAACCTCTCCACCCACGGCAGTGCGGATGACGCTCTGCACGTCTTCCACGTTGATGCCATAGCGTGCGATGGCCCGGCGGTCGATGCGTATTCGAAGCTGAGGCGTACCGGTCACCTGATCCTTTTGCACGTCGGCGGCCCCGGGAATATCCCGGATCAGCGCCTCGATCTCGTCCGCCTTTTTTTTGAGGACGTCCATATCGGGACCGAAGATCTTGATGGCGAGCTCGGCCTTGGCGCCGGTAAGTAGCTCGTCCACCGCTGCGGCGATGGGCTGCGTGACGTTGAATTGAGCCCCGGGGAAGCCCTCAAAAGCCTCGCTGATCATGGCGTAGAGTTCATCGGGGTTTTCGGCGCTGGTCCATTGATCCTGCGGCTTCAAAGCGACAAAGGCTTCCGCGTTGTTGACCGGGTCGGCGTGAGCTCCGACCTCTCCACGGCCTACGCGAGTGACCACCCTGGTCACTTCCGGGAATTGGGCCATAAGCCGCCTTTCAAATCGCAGCATGGTGTTCCGTGATTCCTCTAAAGAGATCGAAGGCGCCATGGTTGCGCGAATCATCAAATCCCCTTCGTCAAGGCGCGGCACAAATTCCGAACCGAGGCGCGGCAGCAACAGGGCCCCCACCGCGAGCATCAGCACGGCCAACCCCACCGCGAGGGAAGGACGACGAACGAAAAGGCGCACGGTGGGCCGGTAGGGAAGCAGCAGGCGATCTACAATCCAGGCCTGTTCGGGGCCTGCGCCGCCGGCCACCGATTTGGGCCGACGCATCAGAAGGTCCGAGGCGACCGGCGCCAACAGCAGGGCGTACAGGAGCGAACCGAGCATAGCCAGAGAGACCGTGAAGGCAAGGGGCTTGAATGTCTTACCCTCGACCCCCTGAAGCGTGAAGAGGGGAAGAAAAACGACGATGATGATGGAAATGGCGAAAATGATGGGGCGACCTACTTCGGCGCAGGCTCGGGCAACGATCGCCATGCGCGAATCCGCGGGATCGGCCTCGCGCAACATGCGGTCCACGTTCTCCACCATAACGATGGTTGCGTCGACCATCATGCCGATGGCGATGGCCAGGCCTCCAAGGGACATGAGGTTGGCGCTGACGCCGAAAACCTTCATCAGGATGAACGAGAAGAAGATCGAGAACGGGATGGACAGGGCCACAACGATGCTCGCCCGCAATCCGCCCATGAAGATCAGGAGCACGCCGACCACCAGCAGTACCCCGAAGACGAGGGCATCCGTAACTGTCCTTACGCACTTGGAGACAAGCGTGGCTTGATCGTAATAGGGGGCCACCTTCACTCCCTCGGGGAGCACCTGATTGATTTCGGCCAGCCTATCCTTGACGTCGGAGATGACGGTGGAGGTGTTGGCGCCGATCAGCTTAAGCACCATCCCGACCACCACTTCGCCGGTCCCGTTCATGGTGGCCAGGCCCCGTCGGATTTCGCCGCCGATAGCCACCTCGGCCACCTGGTCGAGGTAGACCGGGGTTCCGTCCTGCACTTTGAGCACGATGTGCTCCAAGTCATCAAGCTTCTCGGCCAAGCCGACCGACCGCACGATGTACTCTTCGTCGTTCTTGACCAGAAACTGGGCGCCGACATTGCCGTTATTAACCTTGACTTTTTCTGCGATCTCCCCGACGGTCAAGCCGAAGCGCAGCAGGTCGGCAGGCCGCACGCGCACTTGAAACTGCTTCACCTCCCCACCCAGAGAGAGCACCTCGGTCACGCCGGGCACCGTTTGCAGGTTGAACTTGATCATCCAGTCCTGGATTTCGCGCAATTCTTCGGGAGTACGGCCGCCCTTCTCATCTTCGAGCACGTAGAACAGAATCTGCCCCAGACCCGTGGCGATGGGCCCCATTTCCGGCTCGCCAAATCCCTCCGGGATCTGTTCGCGAGCCATCTGCAACCGTTCCCCCACGAGCTGGCGGGCGAAGTAGACATCGGTGCCGTCCTCGAAATAGATATTGATGACGGATAGACCGAAGTTGGAAATGGAGCGGATTTCCTTGAGGCGGGGCAGGCCGTTCATGGCCGTCTCCACCGGATAGGTCACGTATTTTTCGACCTCTTCGGGGGCAAGTCCCTCGGTTTCGGTAAAGACCTGGACCAGGGCCGGGGTGACGTCGGGAAAGGCGTCTACCGGCAATCGCCTATAGCTGAACCAGCCTGCGGCCAGCACCAGCACTCCGAGTAGGATCATGAGCAGCCGGCTGTGCAGAACAAAACGGATGATTCTTTCCACGACGATCCCGTCTCCTTAATGGTTGTGGCCGTCGCCGAAGGCGCCCTTGGACAGCTGTGCCTTGAGGGTGAAGGCCCCTTGGGTGACATAGGTCCGTCCGGCCTCGAGTCCGGAGAGGATTTCCACGTGGGTGGCGTTCTGTTGTCCGATTTCGATCGGCTGCGGCTCGAATCCTTCTTCGGTTTGGACAAAAAGCACGGTACGATTTTCGAAAGTCTGAAGGGCGCTATTAGGAACGAGGATATCGACCGGCGTGCTTCCCACGGCCACCCGGGCGACCACAAAAAGACCCGGACGCAGGCGGCCCTCCGAGTTGGGAAGCACCACGCGGGCCTTGGCGGTGCGAGTCGCCTCGCTGACCAGGGGACCGACCCAGGCGATGCTTCCGGAAACCGTTGGAATACCATGGCCGATCTCGATCGTCACGATCTGCCCTTTGCTGATCCGGGCCAGATCTTTCTGGTAGACGTTGATGTCCACCCACACCGAGGAAAGATCGGCAATGGTGAATACGTCTGCTTCGGCGTTGGCACTTTCGCCCAGGGTCAGATGCCTTTCGATAATAGTGCCGGCAAATGGCGCTCGGATCACAAACCGGGTGTAGGTGGCGTCCGAATGCTTGGGCAGCTCTTTAAGCTCCGAATCGGTGAAGCCCAGAGCATGAAGTTGCTGTTCCGCCGAGGTCATAGTGATGCGCGCCTCGGCCAAGGCCTGGCGGGTGTCAAGGTACTCCTGTTCGCTGGTCACCTTCTTCCGCCACAGCCGCTCCTCGCGCTCGAAATTGGCTAAAGCAAGCTTCTCGCGTTCGATGGCGGCCAAAAAACCCGCCTTGGCTTCGGCCAACTCGCGGCTTTCGAGCACCGCCAAGATTTCGCCGGCATTGACGGAATCACCCACGCTCTTTCGAACTTCGCGCACGATGCCTGAAACTCGGGGCGCCACGTGGGCCAGGCGGTCGGCATTGAGGACGACCTCACCGGGCAGATCCACATATAGACTCAATTCGCCCGGCCCTGCCTTGGCCGTTTCGATACCGAACTCCGTCAGTTCCTCGGGCTGGACGCGCACCAGTTGGTCATCGGCTTGTTCCTCATGCTCCTCGGTCAGTCCGTGCTCCTGATGGTCGCCGCTATCGACCGTATGCATCTCTTCATCGAAAGGGCCATTCCGAGAATCACCATGCAGATACCCGAGCCAAAAACCTCCTACTGCAAGAATGGCTCCCGACAAAACAACGCCTATTGAAAGAAGAATCTTCTTGTTCCGCGTCTTCATCTTACTGCTTGCCCCCTATAGGCCCCGGCGCCGGGCTTCCGTCTGAGCCGTCCAAGCCTTGTCCGGTCAATCGTTCCAGCTTAGCCTTCGATTTGTGGTATCGCGCCAGTGTCTCGAGGTACTCACCCTTGGCCTCGAACAAGGTCCGTTGAGCGTCCAGGACTTGCAGAAAGCCGAATTTCCCCTCTCGATATCCCTCATTGGCCGCGTCAAAGGCGGTTTGGGTCGCGGGCAAAACCTCGTTCTTCATCGCGAGAGCCTGAGCATAAGAAGATGAAAGGGCTTCATAAGTCTCCGCCAGTTCGGTACGAACGGCGACCTCCGCCAGTTGACGTTCCTCTTCGGCCTTGGCCAGCATGGATTCCGCTTCGAGGATCCCGCCCTGGTTACGATCGAAAAACGGCACCGGGATCGAAACCCCGAATACGGCGGCGTGATCGTCCGTTTCTTCGAATCGGCGGACCCCTCCGGATACGGTCAGGTCCGGAATCCGGCGCGCCTTTTCCAGGGACAGGGCGGCGCGACGGCGCTGAATTTCGTCATCCCATCGGGCGATTTCAGGATTCCGGGCCGTTTGCCCGGTTACGGACTCCTCCGATGGGATCGGACCCAGAGTGTCAAAATTCCCTTCCGCCCTCGTAAAACGCGGTGACGTGGAGCTCCACCTCGATGCAAGCCTCTTCCGAGCCGCCTTCAGGTTCCGTTCCGATGTGTCCATTTTGATTCGGCCGATGGATAAGGTTACCGAGGCCCTGGTCTCCTCCAGAGGAGACACCTTTCCGGCCCTGACTCGTTCAGCCACCGTGTTGAAGACCTGCTCGGAGAGCCGAAGAGTTTCTTCGGCAATGCGCAACTGCTCTTGCGCCGCCAGCACATCTAAAAAAGCGATGGTTGTTGAGGCGGAAATGTCCAGCCGCTTCGCCTCATAGTCCCAGCCGGCCAGATTCCTATCGAAGGCAGCCACCTGAGAGCGCTTGGAACGCTTATCGCCCAGTTCGATCCGTTGACTTAACTCCAGAGTAGTCTCAACGGCTCCAACCCCCCCATTCCCGTCGCCTCCTCCGACGTTTTCCATCTGCAGATCGATTTCGGGATTGGGAAGCAGGGAAGATTGGAGGGTTCTTGCTTCTCGGGCTCGGACTTCCCCAAATGAGGCCGCTATTTCGTGATTCCAGGCCAAGGACAAGGCCAGGGCTTGATGCAAGTTCAGGACGCCGTTCGGTTCCTCGTAGTCCGGTTTCCGGGATGAAACTTTCGGCGGCGGCTCTACCGGCATGACGTAGGCAGGCAAATCGGTTCCCGAGGGGCGCGGTTCCGGCCGTGCCGCCATATCCCGATTGACTCCGCAGGCGCTCGCTGGAATAAGAACGAACCATATAAGCAAAAAGTGCTTGGTACCCACCAAAGACCCCCTATCTGACGTTTTTCCTTATTTGCCCGCAAGCGACGCATCGCACGCAACGGGGCATCACGCACCTTCGCCGGTGACGGGGTGCAAAAGACAAACGGGATTTCGCCGGGTTTAAATCAGGAGGATAACGGTACGAAAGGCGAGGGGAACGGAACGAAGCCCGTTCGTATGTGTTGGAAACGGCTTGGTGAGGTCGACCGCGGCGAGATGGACGGTAGCCCTCGATTGTGACACGACATCGGCCTTGGAAGGCAGTTTGACTTGACCGGAAAGGGGGATATCGACACACGTTCCGCACTGAACATGGGTCTGTTGGAGTTCGGCGCCCGGACTTAAGCCGGCGGGGAGAGGCGCGCCTAAGGGATGTCCACAAAAATTCTCCTGGAGCGATTCTATGCCTGCATGACCCTCGCTCCCATAGCACGAGACGAACGCGCCCCACCCACCCAATACCAGGGTGGCCACATAGGCAAGGATCCCCGCCAGGGCAATCCCCCCTTTTTTCCTCGATGGTCTCAAAGCGCGGTTCATGAAAAAAATGGATTCCTTTGACGTTGTTAAGAAGCATTATAATATGGGTGCTCCACTCCGGTCAACCTGTTTTGCTTTTCACCCCGGCTGAAAACGTGCCGGGCCTGCAGGGTTCGGCTCCAAATAGGTTGCGAGAGCGTGGAGCGGGTCGGAGGCCGAGTAAGCAGCAAGGCACGGCGCCCCGGACCAAGAGCTCAGGGTCTGATCGTTTCAGGGCAACCCTTTGTGACCCTATATCGGCTCGGCTTCCGACCGGTCGTACTCCTGAACTTGAAACCGGCCTCTTCGTTTAATCTTGGTTGAATCTTTGTCGAAATCACATGCCTGATGGTCACGCAAAAGTCCGCAAAGACGTCATCTTGACGAAAGTCGGGGTCCGGAACCTGTTGAAAATACAGGATTCCGGCTTTCGCCGGCATGACGTAAACGGGAAGTTTTTGATTTTTTAAGAGTTGATCATTCTTTTCTTTTGACAGGCGACCGGCCCCAATCTATAGTATACAATGTATAGTATGTGATAATGTACCGTTATGAACCGCAAGTATGGGAGGCGTTCTTTGAATTCCAGGGAACGAATGATGACGGCTCTCGCCGGCGGAAAGCCCGACATGGTTCCGGTTTTCCTGCGCGACCTGACTCTCGGCATGGATCTGCTGAATCTCACCACTCCCGAAGTGTGCGCCGGGAGTGACAACGGAGGGTACGACGCAGAGAAGTCCGCGAATGCGATCATCGCCTGCCGGCGCCGATTCGGTCACGACTGTGTCGTCGGCAGCATACACGATCTGGGCCTGGACGTGGAGCCGTTGGGCGGGCGAACGGATTATCCCTTGCGCGGGGTGCCGCGGGTGGTGGAAGAGCCGTTTGCCGACAAGCGCCTTTTTTCCAAGGCCCGTATTCCCCTCATGGATCGGGACGGTCGGTTGCCGGGAATTCTGAAAGCGCATGAACTCGTCAAACAGCGCATCGGCAGCGAAGTGGCCGTTGCCGCCAACATCGACGGGCCCGTCACCAAGGCGACCATCTACCGGGGTACGGAGCGGCTGATGCGCGATTTCTTCAAAGATCCCGCCTTTGCCGCGGATCTGGTCGAATTCGCCACCCTGGTGGCCATCAGCCATATTCGGTACCTGGCCCGGGCCGGAGCGGACTTCGTCTTCCTGGCGTCGTCCATGGACGGACCGGTGATCATCAGTCCGGAACTGTATCTGAAATATACGATTCCCAGCCTTCGGATGATTGTGGCGGCTTCCAGGGCGGAGGGATTGGATGTGGTCTTCCATCCGCACGGCAGGTTCACGGATGAACGGTTTCGATACCTGGTGGACGCGGCCATTGATACGGGCATTGCCGGGTTTCAGTTTCCCGAGGAGTGCGACCTGCGAACCGCCAAGCAACTGTGGGGAGATCGGGTGGCGATCCTTGGCGGAGTGGACATACCGACGGTTCTGACTCCGGGCCCCACGGAACGCATCCGGGAGGAAACACGAAGGTGCATCGAGGAGGCGGCTTCCGGGGGAGGGTATGTCATGATGCCTTCCTGCTCCATTCACCGCGGCGATCCCATCGAGCATATCGACGCCATGGTAAAGGCGACCCGGACCTTCGGGCGATATGAGTGAGTTGCGACAGTTCAGTGGGGGGAACCCCCTTTCAAAACATTTCAAGTCGGCGCCACCCTTCGACAAGCTCAGGGCAGGCTCCTGCGGGGGGCGAAAACGATAGCGGTATGAAGAGCAAACGTTGTGATCGACATCGGAAAAGGCCGAGACCTTAAAGCACAGAAGGGGGTTCGAATGAGACGACGGGTGTTCCTGGCAATCGTGATTCTGGGGGCTGCGTGGCTCACGGGAGGCACCGGGGCCGTTGCGGCGGAAACCGAGCCGATCCCGCTGAAACTGGCCACGCACTGGCCCGTGCTCCATGACATGAACAATGTGATGGTCGAATTTGCGCGGGACATCGGTCGGGAGTCCAAAGGGCGCATAAAAGTCACCTATTTCCCCGCGGGTACGCTGGCCGGGTCCGGAGAGAAATATCAGAAGCTCCGAGCCGGGGTCTGCGACATAGCCAATATCCACCTTTCGCAGCATCCGGGCGCCTTTCCGTTGGCTCAATTGACCACGCTTCCCTTCCTGTTTTCGGACGGGACCGAGGCGTCATGGGTGTTGAACCGGATGCTCGATGCTTTCTCATCGAACCTGGAAGCCCAGAACATCAAGCTGCTGTTCATGGTGGGCGATCCCAATTTTCAAATCCTTCTATCGAAGAAAAAGGTGGAGACGCCGGAGGACTTCAAGGGATTGAGGCTTAAATGCGGCGGATTTGCCGACGAAGCGCTTAAGTTATGGGGGGCTGTTCCCGTTCAATTGAAACACGGGGATATGTATCTGGCCCTGCGGCGGAGCGTTGTAGACGGTATTGTATTCCCCGTCGGGGCGGCGAGATCGTTCAAACTGGAGGAAGTCAGCCGGTATGTGTTCAAACTGGACTTATTCTCCTATCATCTCTTCATGGGCATGAATCTGGACACCTGGAAACGCCTTCCCGAGGACCTCCAGAAAGGGGTCGAGAGAGCGAGCCTCAAAGCCGCCTACCTGTCGGGTTTCCATTATCAAGATACGGACGCGGCGACCTTTTCCTATCTGGCTTCGAAAGGGCTGGAAGTGTACGAGCCCACTTCAGAGCAGCTCGATGCCCTGAAATCGTCCGTGAGACCTCTCAGGGAAAAGCTGCTACAGGATTTGGAAGAAGAAGGACTGCCTGCCAAGGAGACCCTGGCGCGCATGGAGACGCTGATGGCTGAGTATCGGCTTTGGAGCGATACCGATGCGCTGAAGCCGACGTACCGCTAGTCGTTGTTCCTTATGGATGCAGAGGATCCCCGTGAGCATCGGACACGCCCTTCAGAAAAGCGCGGATTTCGTCACAAAGGCGAGCCGATGGCTCTTTCTCGCGGGAAATACGCTCATGCTGTTTCTCATGCTGCTGGTGTTCCTGGACGTGGTTTTCAGGAGAATGCGTCTGGCCGTACAGGGTGGTATGGATCTCATGGAAACCTCGTTCTGCATTCTCTGCTTTTTCAGTTTCTCGTTTGCGTGGGTGAAGGGAGACCACATACGGGTCGAGATCCTATTGGAAAGGGCTTCTCCGAGGTTTCAAAAAGGGATGCGACTGGTCTCGATCTTCCTGGGCCTCATGATCTTCGGATCCCTTGCCTTCGCTAGTTTTCGACTTGCTTCGGCTTCCTTCCGCCATGGTGACACCACCATGGACCTGGGACTCCCGCATGGCTTACCCCAGACGGCCATGGTGATCGGTTCCGCCTGGTTTTGCCTACAGTTCGTTGTTTCTCTGCTGTACGAGTTGGGTATCATCCGAAAACCCCGTTTGTATGATTAAAGGGGGAGAATGGAACCGTGGTTCGGAGTGTGGGGCTTCGTCGCCCTACTCGTTCTTTTGGCCCTGGGCGTGCCCGTCGCTTTTGCCATGGCCGGCGTGGGACTCGCCGGGTTTGCTCTCTTGTCGAATTGGCAAGCGGGAATCGCCGCTTTTTCCATTGTGGCGTACAGTAACACGGCCCACTTCGTGCTGGCTTGTATACCGCTCTTTATTTTGATGGGACAATTCGCGTTCCGATCGGGTATCACCGAGGAGCTGTATGATGTGATGCACAAATGGTTCGGAAGCGTTCCCGGCGGGTTGGGTATTGCCACGGTGTTCGCATCCGCGGGTCTCGGAGCCGTAACCGGATCGAGCGTAGCCGCTGTGGCTACCCTGGGGGAAATCGCCCTGCCGGAACTGGAGCGCCATCGGTACGATCCCACCTTTGCCGTGGGAACCATCGCGGCCGCCGGAACCCTGGGCATCCTGATTCCCCCGAGCATTCCCATGGTGCTGTACGGGCTTCTGGCCGAAGAATCCATAGGCCGCCTTTTCGTGGGAGGAATCATTCCGGGACTGCTGACTGCGATGATTTTCAGCGGCCTGATTTATTTCCGGGCCGTCCGCCATCCGAACATGGCTCCGAGCGGAGCAACATCTTCCTGGCGGGAACGATTTCGTGCGCCCTGGAGGGTCTGGGGAGTCACCCTTCTATTTTTGCTCGTCATCGGCGGCATGTTTTTGGGCTGGTTTACGCCTACGGAAGGGGCGGGCATCGGAGCGGCGGGAGCCTTGGGCATATTGGCGGCCGTAAGAAAGCTGGACCGATACGTGCTCGGAGAAGCGCTGGGCCAGGCCATTCGCCTCACGGCGATGATCGTGGCCATCCTCCTGGGAGCCTCGATGTTCACGCAATTCATATCCATCACGGGGCTCACCGTGTCGTTTGCCGACTGGGTGATCTCGCTGCCCGCCAATCGTTACGTGATACTGACGGCGATTTTGGTGGTATACCTGATACTGGGGTGTATGATGGATGTGATCGGAATGCTGGTGCTGACCGTTCCGGTTTTTTTTCCGGTGATCACAAAACTCGGGTTTGACGGCGTCTGGTTCGGGATCGTGGTAACGGTGATGATCGAAGTGAGTCTGATCACTCCACCGGTGGGCACCAATGTCATTATCATCAAACGGGTTTCCGGATTGCCGTCGAGGCAGGTATTCGCCGGGGTGGCCTGGTTCGTGGTTATGGAGATGGTCGTGGTGTCCCTGCTGGTGCTTTTCCCGGCGCTGGCCACGTGGCTGCCGGACCGGATGTTGAATTAACTTTGACGAAGATCCGGCTCGATCCTTGGAGTTCGTCCTAGGAGGTTGCGACCGGGAGTGGGTAGTGTCCTAATTTGAATTTCCAGAAAGGATTATTTTTCGCCATATTCACTGACGATTGCCGCCCGCACGCAGGCCTCGGGGGAGTCTACAGGACCTTGATGGAGAATGGCATAGAATTTACTCTTGTCTGATCCTTCCATAGGGTGAGACCAAACATAGCACTTTTTAACCTTCGGATGGCTTGATAGTTCGAAAACCTGAACCTTACCTTCCCAAACTGTGTGACCCTGAAAGGTTTCGTTAATTGGAATAGATTCAGACCACTCTGCTTTGCAGTTATGTAATTGCTCCACGGCTTCTTTCAATTCGGTCTTCATTAGCTTAGAATCATTTCTAGTTTATCTAATAACTCAAGATGTTTGTCGGTTGGTATTGGGGCTATTGAGTAGTATCTGTTTTCCGAAAATGGTGCTTCAACCGCTCTTTCGAAAGCAAATGGTCTTGGATTGAACTTGTTTTTTGGATCTGGCCAAAATGAAATACCACCAGCTTGAAAGTTTATTTCTTTTCCAAAATATTTAATCAAATAGTTAGAAATTTGTTTCAGTTTTGAGTTGAGTCTTTCCAAGACTTGATCAGTTGAAACGTAGACCTCACTAACGTATAATTTTTGCTTAATTATTGAAGCATAGACAGGTCCACCAAAAAGTTGCTCTGATTTTGTAAGTACGTTATCTAAAATGACATCAGAATAATTGGTAGAGGAGTGAGTATCAACTGTTATTCCATCAAGGTATAGAGTTAAAGAATTGATGTGAATTGGATAGTCATGTCCATCGATTTCAAACTCACCGTTCTCGAATTTAAGTCCCGCTTGTGGATCTTCAGTTTTTGTAGAAGACGGGTATTCCATAAATTTATACGTATCTATTAGAAAAGGAAATAGGCTTCGAGCGATACTAATGCCTTTTGGGTTTAGGTCTGAAATCGGTCCTAACCAAATACTCCTTGCCAGTTTAACAGATAATAGGTTCATCGCGCTACTCGTTTTCTTTCTATGGGCATTTCCGGAATGGCTTGGTTTCCTTCACTCGACAAAGTCAATATGTTCGACGCCGATTTGGGGAGTTCATTATACTTTAGCGATTGATCTACCTGTGGTCCTGAATATTCCTCTCTTAATGAAAGCGAACCTGTTGTTTCTGTTTCAGTAATCCTATAAAAATAATGTTCTTCATTTTCAAAATTTCTCACATTGAAACTATCAGGTGATAGGTTTGCTTTCCATTCAACAAGCTCACTAAATGGAGCAAACCTAACTATCAAGGCCACATCGAAAGCGGCAGCTATTCGTTTTAAAGTTTGTAGGGAAAATTTACCATAGTTTGGATTCTCACAGGCCGCAATTCTAGGTTGCATCATACCTGACCTTTTGGCCAACTCCTCTTGCGTCCAATGTCGATCCTTAGATAACCTCATAGTTCTAATCTGAAATGGTATCGTTTGATCGACGGTCACAGAAACAAAAATATCCCTGTATTCTTTGTCCTTTAATTCTTCCTTAAGGATTTCTCTTTCGTCAGTATTCACCTAAATAGCCCCTATCCTCATCAATTAGTTTGCGCCTTTTTTGGGCAGTCTTTATCGCGTCTTTTGGAGTATAAGTCTTTCCCTTTTTGCCTGTTCCTATTAATAGTGTAAATGTTTGAGGCCCGAAGCCAAAACAGCCAAAAATTCTATATTGCTTTTTTCCGCTCTGAACCCTGATTTCATAGATGCTTTTACCTATCGGAGCAAAGTACGGCCTACCCCACTGGTGTCTTTCTATGTTTGCCAAGTACGCGATAGTATTCCTAATTCTTACACGAGCCTCTTTGTCCTGATCAGTCAACCACTCCTCGAAGGTGTCGAGTTCTCGGTTGCTAAGAAATACTTTGAACTTCCATATGCTCATATTATAACAAAAATCTTATATTGGCAAGCATTTCCCGCTTGGCCGAATATAATAAAATTATTATACTCCATTCTATGAACACGGCAACTGCGCAAAATAAAAGGGGAATTAAGTTGAGAACACAACCTATTCCCCTTGAGACGTGGGGCCAGAGTTGGGCGCTCGTAGTTGTGGGTTTACACCCGACTGCTCGGGTTCGATCCCGAGTGGCCCCACTAAACAAGTTTTTCAAGATAACACGCTTAATGGGGCATCGCAATGAACAATTTGAAGTTCCCATTGAAGTTCCGAAAGCAAGAGGGAGTTATCTCGTCCACAGGGTGGAAGGTTGCCCCATTAGATCCACTGAGCAAATGACAGGGGTCCGCAGGGATACGATTACACGCCTTTTGGTGCCTACATGGGAAGGCTGTCAAAAACTTCCGAATAAAACCATGAAGGGCCTTCAGTGCGAGAGCATCCAGTTGGACGAAATTTGGACTTTTTTCGGCAACAAGAAACCACACCTTAACAGGGCGGATAACCCTTTTGAAATGGGCGACTTTTGGACGTGGGTTGCGCTTGACTCTGACACTGTGCTCGTTCCAACCATTCAGATCGCAAGACGTAATATTGAGACAGCCAGAGACGTCATTTCCGACCTTCGCTCTTCCCTGACTACCCGTATCCAGTTAAGCTCAGATATGCTTTGCCAACGCGTCGATGCCGTTGAGGAAAGCTTTGGCGCAGAAGTGGATTATGCGTAGATTGTAAGGTCCTACGGGGAGCGACCAATTGGACCGGGTAGGTACGGTCTCCCCCCAGAGGCGATCGCCATGGAAAAAAAGGAAAATCGCGGGAAACTCCGATCCTAACAAAATCTTCACCTTCTTTTTTGGAAAGACAAAATCTTACAATCAGAATGTCCATGCGCCTTTTTACTCGGCTAACGAATGCGTTCAGTAAGAAACTTGAAAACCTGAAGGCCGTTGTTGCTCTTCACTCTGCCTATTACAATTTTGTGAGGATTCACAAGACATTGAAAGTGACTCCTGCCACGGAAGAGCAAGTCACCGACCGATTGTGGATTATAGAAGATTTTTTGAGGGCGGCAAATTAGGACACTAACCGGGAGTGGGTTTCCTTGAATTCAAACCCGAGACCATGCTATAATTTTTGACAATAGAATAGAAAAGAGCGCGCGCGGGAGAGGTACGACGCGCTTGGGCGGGTCCCGGCAACGAGGGGTTTTTCCGAAAAGGGGCGGGCGATGCGCGCGTGACGCGGCATCGGAGAAACCTGTTGAAAGCGCCCGGCCTCGCACGGCTTGCCGGCTTTCGCGTGAGAGAAGCGGAGCCGGACTCTCTGATGGAACCTGAGAAGAATTTCCGACGTACCTCAGGAAGGAGACAAGGATGCTCAGACCTCCGGCAGTAGCCGATCAATTCTATCCCGGAAACCCAGCCGTTTTGGCTCGGGAGGTTCAGGGGTATCTGGAAAAAAATGTGTCCAAACAAACGGCCCGTGGTGTGGTGGCGCCCCATGCAGGGTACATGTATTCAGGTAAAGTGGCGGGCAGCGTGTACTCGAGGATCCGGATTCCCGAGCGCGTGGTGCTGCTGGGCGTGAACCACCGGGGAATCGGATCGCGTGTGGCCGTTATGAGAGACGGTTCCTGGGACATGCCCAATGGGAGAGTGGAACTCGATTCGGTTATGGCGGATCGGTTGGTGGCCCACTGTCCGTTGATGAAAGTCGACGCCGAGGCCCACCGTTACGAGCATTCCCTGGAAGTTCAGTTGCCTTTCATCCAGGGAATCCGATCGGATTTCAAGCTGACCCCGGTTGCACTGTCGTTTCTTAAGTACTCGGATTGTGTATCCATAGGACACGCTTTGGCGCAGAGTATCGAGGAAATCGGCGACCCGACGTTAATCGTCGCAAGTTCGGACATGACGCACTACGAATCCCAGGAAGCCGCGGGCCGGAAAGACCGTATGGCCATGGATCGTATCAAAGCCATGGACCCGGAAGGATTGTACCGGACCGTGGTGGACCATGGTATTTCCATGTGCGGAGTGATTCCCGTCACGATCACCCTGTTGGCCTGTTTGGAGCTGGGCGCCGAGAACAGCGATCTGACGGCCTACGCCACCAGCGGCGACGCGACCGGGGACTACGGCCAAGTGGTCGGATACGCGGGGTTCATCATTCATTAACGCCGAAAGGCGCCACCGGGCCGATCCACGGCCGTCGGCCATCCACGCGGTCCCCCGGCCTTTTCGGGCGGGGGATTTCTGTTGGGAGAAAGGCCTTCGGGAAACGGGGACGTTGGACGGACGAAAAGATCCTCGAGTCGTTTTTTCGCGGAGGGGCTTGAGATTTGATCGAAAATGTGGTTTGGAACCGGTGCCGGTCCGGATCGGTTTGTATGGAAAGCGAGGACAATCAAGTGGAAAAGGTAATTACCCGGTTCCCTCCGAGCCCAACGGGATATCTTCATATCGGGGGCGCACGAACGGCTTTGTTCAATTGGCTGTTCGCCCGACAGAACGGGGGAACGTTTATTTTGCGGCTGGAAGACACGGACGTGGCCCGATCGTCGGACGAGTATGTGGACGCCATACTGGAAGGCATGCGCTGGATGGGTCTGGATTGGGACGAAGGTCCCTACTATCAATCGAAACGGACGGAACTGTACGTGGACCACATCCGGCGGCTACTGGACAGGGGAGAGGCGTACTACTGTCATTGCCAGCCGGATGAGTTGGAATTCAAGAGAAAAGAAGCTCTGGCCCAGGGGCGTAAGCCCATGTACGACCGGAAATGCCGGGATTTGGGCCTGGGGCCGGCAAAAGGGGCCGTGGTCAGACTCCGGTCGCCGGTCATGGGGGAAACCCGATACAACGATCTGATCAAAGGCCCCATTTCCTTTGACAACGGCGAACTCGACGACTTGATCCTGCAACGAAGCGACGGGAGTCCCACGTACCACCTGGCCGTGGTGGTGGACGATATTACGATGAACGTGACCCATGTCATCCGGGGCGACGATCACGTGAACAATACACCGCGACAAATCCTTATCTACAATGCGTTGGGCGTTCCGTTGCCTAAGTACGCCCACGTTCCCATGATTTTAGGGTCGGACAAGACCAGGCTCAGCAAAAGGCACGGAGCCACGAGCGTGCTGGCCTATCGGGATATGGGATACCTGCCGGGTGCATTGCTGAACTACCTGGTCCGCTTGGGGTGGTCTAGCGGGGACCAGGAGGTTTTCTCACGGAGTGAGCTCCTGGAGAAATTCAGCCTGGAAAACGTTGGGAAGTCCGCGGGCGTATTCAATCCCGAGAAGCTGCTCTGGCTGAACAGCCATTACATCAAGGAGTCCGATCCTGCCGACCTGGTCGAGCCTCTGATTCCGTTCCTGAAGCGAGCGGGAATCGAAGAACCGGATCGCGGGGTCGTGGCCGCGGCCGCTGCAACGCTTCAAACCCGTTCCAAAACGTTGGAAGAGATGGCCGATGGAGCGGCGTTCTATTTCAGAGACGCGGTGGAGTATGACGAGCAGGCGATGAAGAAGTTCCTGACGCAGGACCTGGCGCCTCTATTTGAAGCCCTGGCGACGGCGATAGAGGGCGTAGATCCGTGGGACGAGGCGCACCTGCAACCGGTTTTCGAGCAACTGATGGAGCAATATGAGGTGAAATTCGGCCGCATCGCTCAGCCGCTGCGGGTGTCGCTTACCGGCAAGACGGTCAGCCCGGGCATCTTCGAGGTGCTCGAGGTGTTGGGCAGGGAAAAGACGCTGAGGCGTATGCGGGAAGCCTTGGGCCGGATGAAGGGCGAATGAATGTTCCGAGAGAGGATGGCAAGAAAAAAGGTTATTGACATGGGCCTTAAATCATTATAATATAATTTTTTTATTTCTTTAGGAGGTTCCCCAGATGTACGCAGTGATCCAAACCGGTGGAAAACAATATAAAGTCTCTCCTGGGGACGTACTGCGCGTGGAAAAACTCGAGGGAGACGTCGGCGCCGAGATTTCGTTGGGTGCGCCTCTCCTGGTGGCTCAGGACGAAGACATCAAAGTGGGTCGGCCGCTGTTGGACAACGTCTCCGTAGTCGGACAAATCGTTGCCCAGGAACGCGGCAAGAAGATTATTGTATTCAAATCCAAACGCAGGAAGGGCTATCGCAAGAAACGGGGCCATCGCCAGTATTACACCGCCCTTCGAATCAAAGAGATCAAGGAGAACTAGCCATGGCGCATAAGAAGGCCGGAGGAAGCTCGAGAAACGGACGAGACAGCCAGGGTCAGCGCCGAGGCGTCAAACGATACGGCGGCCAATTGGTGCGGGCCGGCAACATTCTGGTCCGGCAATGCGGCACCAAATTTCATCCCGGCAATAACGTGGGGCTCGGGAGGGACTATACGTTGTTTTCGTTGATCGACGGAGTGGTCAAGTTCGAACGATACAACGACAAGCGCCAGCAAGTGAGCGTGTATCCCGCCTGATAGCACTACGTGGACTTCTGCCGCGAGTTCGGGATGCGTCCCGATTCGGACGGAAATCAGTCGCGGCGGAAATGCCCCCGTCTTGAAAAGGATCTCAGTTCCCTCATTGTCCAGCAGCCGTTTTCCGATTCCGTTTCTTGCCGGAACTGCCGATGGTCGGGTTTCCCCATCGGAAGGAACGGGTAAGAGATGAGAATGGAAAACGGAACGCGAATTCCCGCCAGGTCCGACCTACAAGAAGCGAATTGATTCAAAAACAGAAGGGGTGCGAAGGAGACCTCAAGGAGCGGCGATCTTGGGAGAACTGAATCGCGAAACCCCTATGCGGCATCTACGGATTTCCCGTTCTAAAACGGGAGAAGCCGGGGAAGCGATCGTTCCATGAAGTTTATCGACGAAGCCAAGGTTTGGATCAAATCCGGGGACGGCGGCGGTGGATGCCTCAGTTTCCGCAGGGAACGTTTTCTGCCCAAAGGGGGACCGGACGGTGGGGACGGCGGTAAGGGAGGGAACATCGTCGTCGTGGCGGATCCAGGGATGAACACCCTCCTGGATTTCAAGTACCAGCAGCATTTCAAGGCGGAACGCGGGCGGAACGGAAGCGGAAAGAACATGACCGGCAGGTCGGGCAAGGACCGGGAGATTCGGGTGCCTGTGGGCACCGTGATATACAATACGGATACCGGAGAATTGTTGCAGGACTTGAGCGAGCCCGGTCAGAGGGTCGTGTTGCTTGCAGGCGGACGAGGCGGCAAGGGAAATGCTCATTTTGCCACGGCCACGCACCGGACGCCGCGCTTTTCACAGCCCGGAGAGCCGGGTCAGGAGATGTGGGTTCGCCTGGAACTCAAGGTGCTTGCGGACGTGGGCGTTGCCGGCAAGCCGAACGCAGGGAAATCGAGCCTGGTCTCGAGAATGTCCGCCGCTCATCCGAAAATAGCCGACTATCCCTTTACCACGTTACATCCCCAATTGGGCGTAGTGACTGTGGAGGAGGGCGAACCGTTCGTCCTGGCGGAGGTACCCGGCCTCATCGAGAACGCACACATGGGTGCGGGCCTTGGGTTGCGATTTCTAAAGCACCTCGAAAGGACGCGCTTTCTGTTGCACTTAATCGACCTCTCGGATCCCGAGGCTGAAGACCCGCTGAAGCCATACCGGACCGTTCGTAACGAAATCAGCCAATATGGCCGCGGGCTCGATGCAAAGCGTGAAATCGTGGTTTTCAACAAGCTGGACCTTCCGGAGGTTAGAAAACGGTTGCCCGCCGCTGAAAAGCGATATAAAGAAATAGGCGTTGAAACGATCGCCGTTTCAGCCGCCACGGGAGAGGGTATCGTCACTCTGAAACTCCTGTTGGCCCGGATGCTGAACGAGCATGAGGAGGTCTGAAGCAGAGAGGTGAAAGCACTGGAGGTCACTGAAAGAGAAGATCGGCGCGCCAACTTGATGAAGGATGCACGCCGCGTGGTCATCAAGATCGGAAGCGCGGTCGTGGCAACGGACAGCGGACTGGACCTGGAAATGATCGGGCGGCTCGCTGGAGAAGTATCCGCGCTTCGAAAACGGGGGATCGAGTGCATACTCGTATCTTCGGGAGCCATTGCCGCCGGCACCGGCAAAATGGGTTTGAACCAGGAGATCCGATCCATTCCGGAGAAACAGGCCGCTGCCGCAGTGGGTCAGCCCGGTTTGCTTCAAGCCTGGGAGATTGCCTTCGGTGGAAACGGGGATAAGGTGGCGCAAATCCTGCTGACTCGTGACGACCTTTCCAACAGAGGGAGGTATCTCAACGCTCGAAACACGTTGTTCACGCTGCTTCGCTGGAAAGTCATCCCCATCATTAACGAAAACGATACGGTGATGGTGGAGGAAATCAAGTTTGGAGACAACGACAATCTTTCCTCGATGATCGTCAGCCTGATTGAATCCAATGCGTACATCAACCTGACCCAGATCGACGGCTTGTACGATCGAGACCCCAGGAAGTATGCGGATGCCCAACTTGTGCAAGTGGTGCCCAAGATCACCCGGAAGGTCATGGACATGGCCAGCAAGGAACCGGGGGCGTTTGGTCGCGGCGGGATGCATTCGAAGCTGTCGGCCGCTCGAAAGGTGGCCATGGTGGGCGTGCCCACCGTGATCGCCAACGGCAGACAGAAAGGCGTGCTCGAGGACATTTTTGACGGGAGGGCCCCTGGCACCCTGTTCTTACCGGACGACCGGAGCATCGGTCGCCGGAAGTATTGGATCGCGTTCACTACGAAATCCGAGGGAGAACTGATCGTAGACGATGGAGCTTGCTGGGCCCTGACACAACGGGGCAAAAGTTTGTTGCCGTCGGGAATTCGCGACGTGAGAGGAAACTTCCGTATCGGAGCCAAAGTGCTTCTTGTGGGACCCGATGACGCGACCATTGGAGTGGGTCTTGTCAACTATCCGGCGGACGAAATCAGGAAAATCAAGGGTTGCAAAACGGACCAAATTCAGGAAAAATTGGGTTATAAGTTCTACGATGAAGTAGTCCACCGCGATAATCTGGTGATATCCGAAGACAGCTCCCTTTGCCGAATGGACTGAACAGGAAGGACAACTAGCGTGGACGTGAAGCAACTGATCTCCGATATGGTCGACCAGGCCCGGGAGGCGGCCCGTAAACTAGCCCGAGCCGGCAGCGAACAGAAAAACGCGGCGTTGCGGTATGTTGCCGACGCCCTGGAGAATCGCGCGTCGGAGATTCGTCGGGAAAATAAGAAAGACGTGGCTCTGGCGAGGGAGAAAGGGGCCAAGGATGCGTTTGTGGACCGGCTGACCCTGACCGACCGCATCATTGGCGAGATGGCCGCCGGACTTCGAGAAGTGTCCGCGCTGCCGGACCCTGTGGGCGAGGTGACCCGCATGTGGACGCGTCCTAACGGACTTCAGGTGGGACGAATGCGCATTCCCCTGGGAGTGATCGGCTTCGTGTACGAGTCCAGACCCAATGTAACGGTGGATGCGGCCGGCCTGTGCCTCAAGTCCGGAAACGCCGTTGTAATGAAAGGCGGATCCGAGGCTCACAACTCGAATATGATTCTGGCCAAGGTGCTGCAGCAGGGTGTCAGGGCCGCCGAGCTGCCGGAAGCAGCGGTTCAGGTGATTCCCACCAAGGATCGCCAGGCTGTCATCGAGTTGTTGAAACGGGACGACGCCGTCGATTTGCTGATTCCACGGGGCGGCGAGGAACTCATCCGATATATGGTGGACCATTCGCGAATCCCCGTCCTCCGCCACGAAAAGGGCGTGTGTCATGTATACGTGGATGCCTCGGCCGAATTGAACATGGCATTGGAAGTCAGCTACAATTCAAAGGTTCAAAGGCCGGGGGTTTGCAACGCCATGGAAACATTGCTCGTGCACGGCGATATGGCGGAGTCGTTTCTGCCGCCCATGTTCGAGCGGTTCAGAGAGGCGGGGGTCCTGTTAAAAGGGTGTCCGATAACGCATCGCATGTTCCCGGACGTTGAACCGGCCACGGAAGACGACTGGTATACCGAATACGAGGACTTGATCCTGTCCGTTCGAGTGGTTTCTGGAATGGAAGAAGCGATGGACCACATCGTGAAATATGGATCGCGGCATACCGAAGCCATTGTGACGGAGAACTATGAACGCGCGATGCGCTTTGTGAGACTGGTGGATTCTTCGCTGGTTCTCGTGAACGCGTCCACCCGATTCAACGATGGGCGCCAGTTGGGGCTGGGGGCGGAGATCGGCATCAGCACCGTCAAACTACACGCGTTCGGCCCGATGGGGCTTGAGGAACTGACGACCACCAAGTTCATTGCCTTCGGCAATGGACAGATTCGCACATGATTTGCAGAACAGCCGGATGTGGTCGCTGATCACCGGGATCTTCCGGTCGGCGACCGTTCCGAACGAAGGAATTTCGTTACGCGAGTCGGAATCTTTGGGGGCACCTTCGATCCTCCACACTATGGACACCTCCGATCTGCGGAGGAGGTGAGGGAACTGCTGCGACTTGACAGGATTCTGTTTGTCGTGGCGTCCGTTCCACCGCATAAGGACAGAGTCGTCTCGGAATTCGATACTCGCCATGAACTGACCAGCTTGGCAATTGAAGATCACCCGTATTTTGTCGCCACGGATGTGGAAAGGCTAAGGCCGGGCAAATCCTACACCGTCGAGACCCTCCTGTTGCTTCGAGACCAATATTCAACCACTCATTCAAAAATCTTTTTCCTTTTGGGCTCGGACTCTTTCTATGAAATAACGACGTGGAAGTCGTACCAGCGTATCCCGGAACTGGCGTCGTTGGTCATTTTGAACCGACCCGGCTTCGAGGGAGAGGCGTACGAGTCGTTTTTGAAGGCCACCTTTCCCGGGTACGAGGGTGCCTCCGGTGGTGAGGTGTTTCTGCATCCGGAAAAGGAGCCGGTGTTTTTCTTGGATACTACTTTGTTGGAGATATCATCGACGGACATACGAAAACGGGTGCTGGAGGGCCGGTCCATACGATACCTGGTACCCGAGGCGGTCCGAAAAACCATTCAGCAGAAAGGGCTGTATCGCTCGTGACTATAGATTCGCTTAACAAAGCCCGAAGCGCGGCTCGGATCATGTCGGACAAAAACGTTCAGGACCTGTGTATCATGGATGTGAGGGGACTGACGACCTTTGCGGACTTCTTTGTCATCGGATCGGGACGCTCCGTTCGGCAGGTTCAATCCATTGCCGAACATACGTTACTGACTCTCAAACAGGAAGACATCCGGCCCATTGGTGTCGAGGGCAATCGAGACAGCGAGTGGATGCTTCTGGACTACGGGGATGTAGTGATTCACATTTTTTCCGAGCCGGTCCGAGAATTCTATGATCTGGAAGGCTTGTGGTCGGAGGCGATACGTATCCGGACGGAAGAGGGCGACGAACGGGTTCGACGAAGCCCTCACGAGGGGTATGCGAATGATTCTTATTCGTAAACGTTTTGATTCGGCCGCCAAGGTATTTTGGATCGCCGTCCTGGTTTCTTTCCTGACGGCGTATGTATCGCCCGTGGGAGCGCTGATGACTCCCTCGGAAGAGGCCAAAATGGGGACCGAGGTACTCGCGCAGATCAAGAAGAGCTTGCCGTTGGTAAACGACCCGCGAGTCGTGGAATACGTCAACAAGGTGGGACGGGATATTCTCCTGCAAGTGGGTTACCGTGACTTTCCCTTCGAATTCTTCGTCGTGGATGACGGTTCGCTGAACGCTTTTGCCATTCCGGGAGGTTACGTATTCATCAACCGCGGTCTCATCCAGATCATGGATGGCGAGAGCGAACTGGCGGCCGTGCTCAGCCACGAAGTCGGACATGTGCAAGCCCGGCACATTGCTCGAAGGATCGAAGAGACCACGCCGCTCAACATTGCCACCATGGCAGCCACCCTGTTGGCTATTCTGGCGGGCGGAGGGAAGGCGGGAGGGGCCATTGCCGTAGGCGCCGCGGCGGCCAGTATGAGCTACCAGCTTCAATACAGCCGTCAGAACGAAGAAGAGGCCGATCGGCTGGGTATGAAGTACCTGGCGGATTCAGGCTATGATATCAACGGCAGTGTCAGTGTATTCAAGAAGATGGTTCAAAGCCGATTTATGAACATGGAGGGTATTCCCACCTACCTCTCGACACACCCGGGGCTGAACGACCGCATCGTGTACATGGAGAACACCCTCAGCACGGATAAGTATGCCATTGACACGCAGAAGGAGCGGGCCACGCAAGCGGCATTTCTTTCTTGTAAAGTGCGGCTGATCGCCCTGTACGAGGACCCCAAACTGGGCGTCAACCTGCTTGATGAGTTGGCGCGCAAGGAGGGCGGGGCGTTACCACATTATGGCATGGGATTATTGCTGGAGCGCTCCCGGAAGGTTCAGGAGGCCATGGTCGAGTACGAAAAGGCCATCCGGCTGGATCCCTCAGACTCTGAATACGTGACCCAGATGGGAATGGTTTGCTACGCCACCGGGAATTGCGCCAGGGCCTCGGAGTACCTCGATCGTGCAGTGAGCCTGGATCCGCGCCAATCAGAAGCCTTGCTGTATTTAGGACGCATCGCCCTTGATGAGAGCCGGTTCCGGGATGCCCAGGCCTTACTCGAGAAAGTGCTCAACTTGAACCCCGATCAGAACGAAGCGTATCAGTATCTGGGACTGGCTTACGGCAGGGACGGGAAGCTGGCTTTGGCCCACGAAAACTATGCCATCTATTTTGAACGTACGGGGGACACTCGAAACGCCCTCTACCATTATGACAAAGCCCTGGAATACAGCGGAGAAACTCCCGGTCGTGCTCAAGAGATCCGGCAACGCATCGAAAAGCTGAAAAATAAAGGCAAAGAGGACTCGAAAAAGCCCGAGCAAGAAGGCTGGTGGCACGGACGATAGCCGGCGGGGCCGGGCCGAACGAGGATCGATCTTGCATACCATGGATTTCCTGGATTCCGGAATCTCATCCTACCGGGCGGTCTTCTATGTACGAGCGAATCCGATGTCTTCCACTGAAATTCCCCAGCGTTAAATAAGCAATCAGCAACTCCGGCGCGCTCAACGAACCGAGCCTCTTCCTCGAGGGAGGTCATCCGCTTTCCCATCGAGGGCCAAAGCGGATGAGTTACGCCCCTTTAAGATACGAACGGGCCTGGCCGTGTATCGCCGGAGATACCGTATCGGGAACCCGGCCGACGATGAGTTCCAATGCCCTGAGGACCGGTTCTTTCAGAAGCGGCTTCAGGTCTCGAACCAGCTGAAAACTGTTCAGCATCCGACCCGCCGTAGTGGCGTTGACGGACGCCAACTCGATCACTTTGTCCGCCAGCCAACGGATACCGTAGTCCGTCCAGAGCATCTTCGAGTTTGCCGCCATTGGAAGAAACAAAGCGCGGCACCAGGTAGGCTGAGTTATGTCGAAGGATTCACGCGTCTTCTCGCGTTCGATCATATCGAACACATCGGGTTGAGTGCCGCTGGAAACGATCCGCAGGTAGTTGCCGTACCCGGTCAGGTGCGGATGCCAGAGTTCGTAGGCCGCTTCAATAATGGGCCGCCGCTCTTCCGCCGATGTTCGGTTCAGTGTGCCGAGTGCCGTAACGCGATCGTTGGCCGTGGTGGCTGCGCGATAGTGATCCAGAATCAGACGGTGGCTGTCCCGGGTATCGTCCACGGCGATCAGTTCGAGCAGCACGGCCTTTAACATCCGTTCCTCGATGCCGTCCTTGGGGGACTCGCGGGGTCCATACGTATTCAGGCCGTGGAAGCACTCCAGGAGGCGGGTTCGGAAACGCTCGTTCACGGCGCGCATGAGCCGTTCCCTCGCCGCTACAAGCTCCTGGGGCCATGCGACATAGCGGCGATCCATGGGTTGTTCGTCGATTTTGAGGAAGTAGGCTTTGAGGGCCGGAGGAAGATTCCTGTCCGCGAGGATTTCTCCATATACGTCCAACCACTCTGTGTCGATGGCCGCGTTCGCATCCAATAGAAGGCGTTTGCGCCGGCTGTCCGTGGAACGGCGAAAGGCTTCGATGCGGTTAAAAGGATTGGGATCCAAGCGAGCTTGCAGCGTCAACATGGGGAAGGTGGCGTTCTCGTGGTGGAAGGTTCCGTAGAATGAGTAATCCCGGTTCAGAGATGCGAACGCCGGGGGCGTGGACAGATCTTCGAACACCAGTTCGGATTCCTCTTGATTCAATTCGAAGACCTGCCGGGTTCCCTCGATGTCGTTTCCTTCCGCGTCCACCAGGGCCAGTTCGATGGGGAGGTGGAAAGGATGGACACCGTCCGGCCTTTCCTGCCGGAATCGAATGCGGGCGCTCTTGGATACCGGGTCGAACGAGGTATGAGCCGTGACTTTAGGGTATCCGATCGTGTAGAGCCAGGTTCGTTTGAAGGACTCCAATGAGGCTCCCGAAACCTCTTCGAAACTTCGGAAGAATTGGTCCGTGGTGGCGTTGGCGTGGCGATATCTCGAAAAGTAAAGACGTTTGCCGGCCTTGAACAGATCCGTACCCAGCAGGAGTCTGAGCATACGAATCACTTCGGCGGCTTTCACGTAGGTGACTCCATCGATAAGTTCTTCCGGATCGTTGAACCCTTCCCGAACCACCTTGCCCAGGTGTCCTCCATCCTCGATGGCCAGGGGGCCCAGGAGCGGGTCTCGTATGCTGTCCACCTGCCTCAAACGCACAAATGAAGCGTCGAACACGTCCGCCGAGTACTGTCGTTCCACGTCCACGGTGTAGGCTTCGTTGAGCCAGACGTCGAAAGGCGTGTCCATGGTCGTCTCGCTTCCGCACTGATTGTGTTCGAACTCGTGCACGATAACCGCGTGGGCATAGAGCACAAAAGCATCCATGGTGTGTTCATCGATGAGGGCGGCGTCGGTTACGATGGTGGTGTTTCCTACGTTTTCCATTCCTCCGAAATTGGATTTGTTCATGCATATGGTCCGGTAGGCATCGCCGGTGTATTCGTATTCCTGGGTCCGACCGGTCCACAGAATCGCGTCTTTGAGGATGTCCATTGGAATCCGGGCGTCCTTGGTTCGGCCCGGGGGCGCCAGATATTCCAGGCGCACGCGCCGGCCGGACGGATAGACGACTTCATCCGACAACTCGTCCCACGTGCCGACGGCGGCAATGAACAGGTATGGAGCCATTGGCGTCTTGTTCTCGTAGGTAATGACCTGACGTCCTGGGTCGTTTTCCTTGGGAACGGGACGGCGGTCGGGGTTGGTACGGAGACACACGTCTCCATTGCTGATGAGGTGCGTATAGGCGCTGTCCGCTTGCATCGTGGTGGTCATCGTGCATTTGGCTCGGCAATCATCGAGAATCGGCATGATGCGCTGGAATCCCCATTGTTGGCACTGGGACATGTACTGCTGCGGCGCTCCCGGCGGGGTGGCGTCTCGATAAATCCCTTCCAGCAGGGACTCGGACGGATAGGATCGGCACACGGTTCGGATGAGGAAGCGTTCGCCGGAGACGTATGGCTTCGGCAACCGCACTGACAGTTTGCGGTCTTCCTTATGGTATTGGTAACGAAGAGGCGTTCCTTGCGGATCGTGAGGCTCGTGCACCAGATCCACCCGCAGCAGATCCAGCCCGTCGGCGTCGAGAACGATCTCGTCCATCTCGGTCTTGGCCGTCAGTTCCAGACAGTTTTCAGCTTCCACCCGGTCTTCGAAAAAGCTCAGACGGATGGTAAGGTGGTCCAGCGTAACCGGCAGATCGCCGAAATCCTCCCTGCGGTATTTGAAGGTTCGGTCGCTCATTTGGAAACTCCTTTCAGGCCTCGCAGGTACATATCAAAAGACCGCTTGAAGTGCGTCGGATCAAGATCGATAGAGGGTGGTAACGAACCGGACATCTCAACTGGATTTCTATATCAGATAAGTCTCGGGTAACATACTTCTTTCTCCGCGAGAACGGGTGGACGGCGCGCACTTGCCTTCAACCATGGACGGTTGAAAGCGGCCGTCCGGACATGCGGCGCGGACGTCCGAAGGGGCGGCATCTTTCATGGAATGCGCTCGCTTCAGGCTCGCGCCTCTTTACATGGGCAAGGATGCGGATTATAGATATGGGTATATGAAATCCGGCGAAGGGTGAGCATCGACGGCGCGCAGGGCCGGTTTATGTGAGAACGAACCGCCGGGTTACCACCACGGGAAAGGAATCCGTCCATCGGAAATAGAAATGGTGATGATCGCTGAATCTGACGAATTGTTCTTAGGAGAGCGTAAAAGAGACACATCCGTTGTGTTTACGGCAGAAAAGACTCTCAAGGTGAAATCCGTTTTCTCTGATCCTTATCATGAGATTGAACTGACCGGTGTTTTCACTCATCCGGATCTGAAGATCCTGGATCTCGATCCGGTGATTATCCGGCATCCCCACAACGCTTGCCGAGAGAGCGTCCATACGCTGAAAAGCATGATCGGAGAAAAGGTCAGGCCCGGTTTGATGAAAGAAGTGCTCCGCAAGGCGGGAAACCAGGGATGTTCGCATTTGAACACCGTATTCAAAGACACGATCGAAGGAGCCCTCCTCGGCCGGGGGCGGCGAGTACGGCATCTACTGGCCGAGCTTTTTCCGGGTATCAGCGATGCGCAGACGTATAAGCTCGCATTGACGTTCCGGCCGGAGCTTCTGAATTCCTGCAATGCGTACAATCCTGACGGGGAACTGGTCCGGGAAGTTCTAAGCGCTTCTCTGCCGGAAAATATGACGTTCGAGACCATGCAGGAGTTGGAGGAATACTACGAGGCGTTGAATTCGTCCGATGCCGGAGAACGAGCGACTATGGGGAGATTTTGAACGATCGTTTCTGGTTCGCATAGTCCAGCAGGGCGTTGACAACGGACGAAGTGTGCGTGAAGTCTTTGCCCCTTCGGTCCGGATGGAGCACCAATCGAAAAGCCCGCTGAAAGTGTTTCCAGTCTTTCTCCGGCATGGACTCCCAGTTGTTCGGCAGGAGTCCCAGCAATTCGATGCGTATATCTTCTTCGGGATTTTTCCTTGTTGCCTCCCTCCTTTTGATGAGTATCAAGCGCTCGTTGAGTTCTTTGTTCAGGGCTTCCGCTTTAAACTTCAGATCGAGCAGACCGGATTCGCGATCGATCTGCGTTTTTTGGACTTCCAGTTCCGTCTGCCTTTGCCGCCATTTTCTTTCCAGGGGTGTCAACAGGGATTCGGAGAGGTTTTCCCAGTCCTTTGTGATGGAAGGCTCGGGAGCTGAAGGCCGGGGATGCTTTTTTGAGAGCTGTTCGATGTTGGAGGTCAGGTTTCGAAGACGCTTTTCGAACTCCGCCTTTCTGCGATCGATGGATTCCCGATGAGCCAGGATTTCCTTCTCCAGACGCTGAGAGATCAGGAAATCCATTTCCGGATCGGATAAGGTTAGGGCTCGATTCCTGGTGATCCCCCACGAGTCGGTGAATTGCCGAAGTCTGTTTTCCGCCCACGATTGATATCCATCCGGGATTCCTTCCGGTATTCTTCCATATTTCGTTTCGAACAGTTCTCGGGCCGACGCGTGGCTTCTTTCCGCTTCTTCCTGCTCGTGCTTCTGTTTTTGTTCAATCATTCCCCAGCTTACGGTGCTCATCTGGTGAACGGTCCACTTCCCTTCAATGGCCCGTTGCTTTGTCTCGTCGTCGACGTCCGGATTTTTGAAAAACTGGCGAATGGTGGACAGATGCAGCCAGGGTGCTTCCGTAGTGTTCAATAGTTGTTTAATGTGTTCAATGCCTCTATTCCCAACCTTCGATTCCATGGACTTCATTTCAAACACCATTTTGTGCAGAAAGCTTTCCTTTATTTTGTTCCGTTTCAGAAGATCGATCAGGCGGTCCGGAATATACCGATCGATATCGACTCGCTTTCTGTCCGATCGGACGATTGATAGTGATTCCCGTAACTTGACTTCCAGGCGTACTCTGTCGATCGGGTGCAGGCATTGACAGGAGAGCTTGTTTCTTATGGCAAATTCCAATGCCTCGTTATCGTTGGTGAAGGTTTTGATTATGCATACGGCATGGTCCACGCCTAATTCGTCCAGTACGGCAAGACGTCTGTGCCCGTCCAGAAGTCGGTACTTCTGGTCTATAACCAGAGGAAGTTGTTGCCCCCGCTTCTTGAGATCGGATCTGAGGAAAGCCAAGTCGTCGTCCGTATAGGGTATCAGACCGTGTAATGCTTCCCATATCTGAATGCTGCGGATGGGCACCGCCTCGATTTCCATATACTTCTCCGTTACAGGCAGATGAGTATGAAAGAATCGTTGGTTGTGATAATGGGATCCGTCCGGAAATCGTTTCCCGTAGGCTGATGAAAACGTCGCCGCCCCATGGTTCCGGTTTGGTGCGCGGCTTCGCATTAAAAGGCAACTGCCCGTCCGCTGTCACAAAAGACCTGAGTCCCGCTACACCAAGCCTAAAGCGCTTTTGACCATGCGCTCCGTTATGGCCCGCATAAGGTCCGGAGGCACCAGACGGAACAGCTCCAACTGATGGAATTTATCCGATATCTCCTCCACAAGCAGGTCGAAATCCTGTAACTCCTCGAATCGCTTCTGAATACGAGCCCGTTGCAATCGTGTGGCTTCCAGGCCCCTGGGTATGATCTCCGCCGCGTCCTCGCCCGTCAGGACCCCGCCATGCTCATAACAAACCAGACGGATGGGGAGCTTTTCCAGCTTTTCCAGACTTTGCAGGTACGCGTCGTAGTCGTGGTTTGCCGTTACCGTGAGTTCTCGTTTTCCCGTTTCCGGCGCAGGTATCGAATCCGCTGGAAACAAGGCTTGCAGCTCGGGAACATAGACGGACATGGAGCATCTGGAATGGCCCGGGGTCAAAAGAAATCGAAGCGATAGTCCCCCTCCCAGATCCAGTTGATCCCCGTCTCCCACCTTGACGGCAACGGGGATGGGAAAGAAGTCAAGAGAAATGCCTTCAAAAGTGTGCGATCGCTTGAGGGCGTTTATGGTAGTCTTGTTTACCTTGGTGATGAGTTCCACCGGCTGGTCCTTATTCAGAAGATACGCGCAGTACTCTGAAGACACCGGCTGAATGTGCGGGTATTTGCGCAGCAGGTAGGGGACCGCGCCACAGTGATCGTGGTGGGCATGTGAGATCACCAGATAGCGGATGCGGTTCACGTCAACTTGGTATTCCTGAAATTGGGACTCCAAACGCTGGACCTCCCAGGCAACTCCTCCTCCAAGCAGCGCGAACTGCTCCCCCATCACCAGGTACATACAAACGTGCCGGTTTCCCAGAAATAGAACTCGATCGTCAATCATGCCGGGTTTCAGAATTCTCATGTACGTCAAACCTCACTCGGTCAGTATTTTTCGCGCCGTCATGTCCTTTGGCACGGGCGCACGGGGCGTATCTTGTCAATGGGAACGGTTTCTCCGACGGCCCGCCGGGGCCTGTCGATCGATCAGCCCGGGACGGCTCCCTCGAACATGCCGGCCTGCCGATCGCTCCTGATCAGTCGATTCCGCATAACGCTCGGAAGCGTTCGTCCAGTCGACAGGTATCGTGCCGTTCTTTGCCTGCTTCGAATCTCTTCCGTTCTTCTTCGGACGAAATCAAGAGGGAAGGGACCATCTTGGGTTTTCCCGTCTTGTTGAGGGCCACAATAATAAAATAAGCGGTGCAGGCCTCCCAGGATTTTTCATTGATCAGATCCTCGGTCGAGACCTTCACCTGGACTTCCATGGAAGACTGACTGGTATACGTCAATCTGGCGCGAGCGGTCACATAATTGCCCACTCGGATAGGATTGAAGAAATTGATCGCCTCCACCCGCAACGTGGCCACCGGGGAGTGGGAATGCCGGACCGCGGCGACTCCCGCGGCCGTGTCCATCAGTTTTATGATTTCCCCGCCGTGAGCATAGATCCCACCCGGACCCGCATGCTCGGGCGCGAAGACTTTTGACATGACGACTTCGGAATGTTGAACCGTTCTTCCTTCCGACGTCGAATCGTCGCCGTGATCAGGCTGATCGACCATGGATTCCTCCTTCCCTGAGTGGACGAATTCCGTACGGGATGCACGGAGCGGAACCTTTTCGGGGAAATGCGGAAGCGCGAAAACACGGCATCCGTAATTCAGGAAAAAACCTGATGTTCCGTCCGAACTTCTCTTCTGCGCGTTATTCCCGAATCGCGAACGCACTGACGGCCGCTCGAACGACGGACAGCGCCATCCGGTGCCGGGATTCAGAGAACGTATTCCCTCGCAAGCCAACTACCCTACCTTGTTGACCGAACGAGTGCAACTAGTATCCGCGTCTTCATTTCCTTCAATTGTGTCTTCAAATCAAGGTCCTTTTATCGCCGGGTGGGGGAGCGCCACGGCTCGAAAGATCCGAACGAAAAGGTGAAAGAGCAAAACCGGGATTGATCATGATCCGATTATGGTTTATAAAAACCGTTGATCCGCTCTGTTAAACTAACATCTGAGGAGGTAGATATGGAGATTAAAGGTAGTGTAGCTATTATTACGGGTGGAGCGTCCGGACTCGGAGCAGCCACAGCCAAGGCTCTGGTGTCTCAGGGGGGCCGCGTGGTGCTCGTGGACATGGTGGAAGAAACCGGCAAAAAGACGGCTGCTGAATTGGGTGGTGCCGCCATTTACTGTAAGACGGACGTAACCAGTGAAGCCGATGGACAAAATGCGATCGCCCAAGCCCAAAAGGCGTTTGGGGGACTGAACATCCTGGTGAATTGCGCCGGCATCGGTGTACCCGGAAAGATCGTGGGGAAAGACGGTCCCATGCCTTTGAGCCAGTTCGCCAAGGTGGTTGAGGTAAATCTCATCGGCTCTTTCAACATGGCTCGTCTTGCGGCAGCCGTGATGGTCAACAATACGCCCAACGCCGGGGGCGAAAGAGGAGTGATTATTCATACCTCTTCCATCGCCGCGTGGGAAGGTCAAATCGGTCAGGTGGCTTATGCGGCCTCCAAAGGCGGGGTGGTCGGCATGACCCTTCCCATGGCCCGCGACCTGGCCAAGAACGGCGTTCGAGTGGTCACCATCGCGCCGGGTATCATGCAGACACCGATGCTGGCCGGCCTGCCGGAAAAGGTGCAGGAATCTCTCGGCGCCCAGGTGCCGTTTCCTTCACGTCTCGGACAACCGACTGAATACGCCGACGTAGCGATGACGATCATCCGGAACGCGTATCTGAATGGTTCCGTAATCCGAGTGGATGGAGCGCTGCGAATGTCCCCCAAGTGATGCCGGGTTTGCCCGAGATCTCCGCGTTAAGGATTTCAGGGCAACCGTTTTATCCGGGGAAGCCTTTTCAAAAGGTTTCCCCGGCCCCCCATCCGGGTTGTCTCTCCCGGCCTCCGAACCGGCAACAAGGTTCTATCCGCGGTTCACCCAAATCGATACCCATGGATGCACGTGCGCCGGCGGCGTTCCCGGAAAGATTTTCCGTGCCTGTTCACAGGGTCATAAGAAGCTTTTGGTTGTTGTGGCGAACAATGTTGGTCGTCATAAACGGAAAGGCGCCTCCAGGCCGTGTCACTCGTCGCTACACTAGGGATCGGTCATGACGGATGGGTGGCCCGGACAACTTGTTGTCCGGGTCCCAAGGACAGGAGGTGACTGTACGTATTAAATCGCGGGGGGTCGTAGATACCGTCTTGAGAGTCAAGGCGGAATTCCGAAATTTTGATGTCTTTTGCTCTTTGAAAACATAAAGAATGCCTCCGACCTCTCAAGGATAGCATGGGCGCGATCTCAGTAAAGGCTGCCCTCCGGCTCGCTGTCGC
>JACQYL010000136.1 GCA_016208165.1 Deltaproteobacteria bacterium | reverse complement strand
TTGATCTGTTCCTCCTCGGTAATGCCCTCCAATTCCGGATAAAAGCTTCGAAGCGCATTGACCATGGAGGACAATATTCCCATGGGGTGCGCCCTGCGCGGGTAGTTCTGAAAAAAGATCCGCATGTCCTCGTGTACCAGAGAGTGGTCGTTGAGGAGGACACGAAAACTGTTTAACTCGGCCAGGGCGGGCAATCTCCCGTTGATGAGCAGGTAAGCTGTTTCCACAAAGGTGGAGTGTTCGGCCAATTCCTCGACCGGAATCCCCCTGTACTGAAGAACGCCTTTTTCGCCGTCCACATGGGATATGGCGCTTATGCAGCTCGCGGTGTTGGCAAAACCTGGGTCGATGGTGATGTGTCCGGTCAGTTGTCTCAACTTGGAAATATCGATGGCCTTCGCGCCCACGGAATCTATGATGACGGGCAATTCGTACGTTTTTCCATCTAAAGTCAGTTTTGCGGTTTCTTCCATCACTGTCACCTCACTATTCTCGATACTCGAAAGTTGCTGTTTTCGGATGAACGGACGCCGCGGACGATGCCCTGGACACGAAGGGGAATGCCTGCCCGGCATGCAGGTTAGACCGGGGATCAATACTCTGCGTGAGCGTTTCGCTTTTTTCGGGGTCCTCCAGACCCGTTTCCCGAACATAAATTCATAGCGTAAAATTCCACTTTGTTCAAACATGCATTTGGAAGCGTCCCAAAACAGCGACGCAGGCGGTATGGCGGTATTATAGAAATGGGCGGGGTTTTCATAGCAGGTGGAATCGGGGACGGCTGATGAAGGAAACGAAGTGAGACCTTATGCGCTATTCGGGTTTCTGAGCGAATCGACGTATTTTTTTCTTGACTTTAAGGTGAGCGCTTGATACATTACTGACATGACGATTTGAGTATCAGAAAAGATGATGCCAGCAAAAGCCAAACCCATCGTGAGGTGGGGACGGAAAGCCACGGGTCTTGAGAAAGACAGCCGGGTCGCCTGGAAACGGGGACCCGGCTTTTTATTTTGGAGCCTAGTCAAAATGTCGAGTAGAAGGCGGAGGAAAGGGATTATGAGATCATTGGGAGTTCTTCTATTCTTGGCGGTGTGCCTGGCGGGCGCGCCCATGGTTCAGGCGGATACTTCTTGGACCTATCCCAACGAGCAGGAGGTTGCTGCCGCATACAACGCCATCTACGGCGCCTCGTATTCCGAAACTACCATGGAAGGCCTTTTAGGCGCCGGCCTGGATGGAACCGGGGGGCTCATAGGCGACCACAACATGGGCGCTTTCAGCGTATTCAACACGAACGACGTGGGCTCCATTCTCGTGATGGCCTACGACTCTTCAGCTACCGCGCCTTTCGGTGTTTGGCACGGAGCCGGTTTCAATACGTTTACGCCGCTTTACGATCCGGGCGCCTGGACTCCGGACACCCGAGGGTGGGTCAACGATCCGAACAATCCCGGTTCCTGGAGCCCCATTGACCTCACGGTCCTTCTCGGTTTTGGAACGGATTTCATGTTCGGACTGAGCAATGTCAAATTCTCCAGCGCCAATGCCTATGGCATCAACGGGTTGGGGGGGACGAACGATTTCTTTATCGCCTATAACGATCCTTTCGGAGGCGGAGACCAGGATTACAACGAGCCCCTGATCTATGCGAACGCCGTGCCTATCCCCGGCGCCGTTTGGCTCCTCGGAACGGGTCTCCTGAGTCTTCTGGGGTTCAGAAAGAAGTCCCAAGAGTAAATTCGACATCTCTTTCACCAAGGAAAGGCGGGCCGGATGCGGCGCTGCCTTTCTTTTTTCTGCATCGGAGGGATCTTGAGGAGGGGGCCTTGTCGCGTTTCTTCGAGGTAACTCTTCTTGACACCTTGATGTCGGCCATGAAATCGTTCATAAACAGTCCTAACCGGTAAATCGTCCGATCCGTCTTTCGAAAAGTAAACCATTCACGCTCGGAAAAGAGGATTCAATGGATCAATCCTATGATTTTTTCGTACCAACGGCTCGGGGATTGGAGCGGGTTCTCGAGACGGAACTGGACGGTCTCGGTCTGAAATCGATTCACCAAGGCGTGGGCGGCGTTTTCTTCCGGGGAACACTTCCGGATGCGTACAAAGCGAACCTGTGGCTGCGCACGGGAAACCGGGTGCTGCTGGTTCTGAAAGAATTTACGTGCAAGGATCCGGATGCCTTATATAAAACATGTCGCTCGATGCCGTGGGACCGGTATCTGCTCAAGGGACAAACCTTTGCCGTGGACGCGTCCACCTGGGACACGCCTCTTCTGAAGAACGCTCAATACGCGGCCCTCAAGGTGAAAGACGCTGTGGCGGACGCCTTGCGGTCCAAATGGGGGCACAGGCCCGACGTGGATCGCCATGACCCGGATCTGGGCGTCAGCCTGCACGTGGTTCAGGGCAAGGCGACCCTCAGCCTGGATACGACAGGAGACCGCCTTCATCGCCGTGGCTATGGTTCGGATCGGAAGAAGGCCCCTTTAAAGGAAACCCTGGCGGCCGGGCTCGTGCTGCTGTCGGGCTGGGACGGCCGGACTCCTCTGATCGATCCCATGTGCGGTACCGGCACAATTGTGATCGAGGCGGCCTTGTTCGCTGCGCATCGCGCGCCCGGTCTTTTGCATGAACGATTCGCTTTCGAGAAATGGAGGAATTTTCAGCAAAGCGCGTGGAAGGAACTGGTCCGGGAAGCGCAACAGACCGGCTCGGATGCCGTTTCGTGTCCCATTGTCGGTATGGACAAAGACTGGTCCGCCGTGCAATCGGCCCGCCGGAACGCCAAGAAGGCCGGAGTGGAGAACTACGTTCGTTTCCTTCGCCGCGATGTGCTGGATTTCGAGCCCGAAACCGGCCCAGGGCTTATCCTGACCAACCCTCCCTATGGTCACAGACTCGATCTGCCCGAAGATCCACAACTGTTCTACAAAAAGCTCGGCGATGTGTTGAAACACAAATGCAACGGCTGGACGGCCGAGATCTTCACCGGCGATCCCAACCTCGCCAAACAGATCGAGCTTCGCACCTCGCGAAGGATCATTCTGTACAACGGCCCCCCGGAGTGCCGGCTGCTCCGCTACGAAATGCATTGATATACGGACAGATCGGACAGCGTTTCCGGATTTCGGTTTCGGGAGACTATTCCCGAAATCGTAGGGAATAGTCTCCCGATTTGGAGGTCGGAGTGCCGGCGGATGCCTATCCATCCGGCGATCTCTGCGAAGGGGTGGTTCCTTTTTTAGAAGGAATCCGACGACGCTCTTATCCTGTTTAGTCATACATTTCAATTTGTTATATCTCAGCGATGGCGGTACGGCGGCCGCGCAATGCTTTGGTGTTGTTCCGGCGCTCCGACATGGCATACGACTTGCTCTAAGAAAGGTCAACGACGCACCTCAAGATGATACCATCGGGCAAAGAAGCAGGGCGGCGCCTCGCGGCCGGAGTAACATACCGCGAGGCGCTGTTGTTTTGGGGTGCTGCTTTCCTTTCTGAATTTCCTCTGAAGCCGGGTTCGGCTTGAAACCAATACGCAAATTTGTCAGAGTACGCACCTAACGGGCTCATGAAACCGCCGCTTTCCCTGAAAGCCCGGGCGCGGGGATAGAGGCCCGCCGGATGCGGATGACGAGGCGCTCCAGGCCGCGGATTCGTGGATCCGGCGACGGGCCGCGGGTCTTTTCTAACGGTTTTCCCCTCAATGTGATGGTCGGCATATGACAACATCCACAGTCTCACGGCCCGATGCAACGCAGGCCAAGATCATTGCCACTTTGGGACCGGCATCGGAGTCCGAGACGGTCATCGCGAACCTGATTCGGGCCGGAGCGGACGGATTCCGGTTCAATTTCAGTCATGGATCTCATGATTCCCACAAACGCATGTTTCTTGCCGCACGCAAGTGCGCCCAAGACCTGGGCAGGCCCATCGCACTGATTCAAGACTTACAGGGACCCAAGTTAAGAGTGGGCCGTCTGGAAAACGGAGAGGTGCGCCTGAAAAAGGATGACGTGGTATCGGTGTCCGGCAATTCCTTCGTAGGGAGTGGAGACCGATTTTCCGTGACGTATCCTGAGCTGACGCAAGATGTGAAGTCCGGAGACACCCTTCTCCTGGACGACGGAAAGCTGCGAATGGAGGTGCTCGAGGTGTCCGGCGAGTGGGTCCGGTGCCGGGTGATTGAAGGGGGCGTCCTGTTGGAACACAAGGGCGTCAGTTTACCCGGAATCGCCACCTCGTTATCGCCCCTCACGGAAAAAGACATCCAGGATCTGCGTTTCGGCATGGAATTGGGTTTCGACTTCGTAGCCCTGTCTTTCGTCCAATGCGCGGAGGACTTGATGCTGCTGCGGAAGGAAATGGAACGCCTGGGGCGGTCGACGCCCATCATCGCCAAACTCGAGCGTTCCTCCGTGCTCGACCATCTCGAAGAGGTCGTGGCTGCTTCCGACGTCATCATGGTGGCGCGCGGCGATCTGGGCATCGAAGTGAACATCGAACGGGTTCCGGTGTTGCAGAAAAAGATGATACGAACGGCGAACCTGCTCGGCGTACCCGTGATTACGGCCACTCAAATGCTCGAATCCATGATCGCTCACCATCTGCCCACCAGGGCGGAAGCGACGGATGTGGCCAATGCCGTATACGACGGCACGGACATGGTGATGCTGTCGGGCGAAACGAGCGTGGGAGAGGATCCCGTCAATGTGGTGGTCACCATGAAAAACATTGTGCGCCAGGCGGAAGCGTTCCCCAAAGCCTACAGTACGTTCAGCAGCTCGGTGACGAAAGAGGATAAGAGTGTGGCGGAGACCGTCTGCCGGCTCGCCGCCTTGACGGCGGAACACTCCCAAGTCCGCGCCGTGTGGGTATATACGCAGAGCGGCGACACGGCTCGAATCGTGTCCAAGTTCAAACCGGCGGTTCCCATTTACGGGTTTACGCCCAATGAACGGATGCTGAACCGCATGGCGGTTTTTTGGGGTGTCAGGCCCGTTTCCGCTCCGTTTTTCAATACGACCGACGCCTGCGTTCAATGGATGAACGATCGGGCTTTGGAGCGAGGATGGCACCAGCCCGGAGAACTCGTGGCCGTGGTCGTCGGTTCTCCCATTCCCAAGCAAAGTCCCACGAACCTGCTGAAGTTGCACGTGCTAACCCCAGTGGAGGAAACATCGCCATGACTCGAAGAGAAGACATGGAAACACGGCTTTCGGAACTGAGGGCCGACATCGAGCCGCGAGCACTCTCCTATAAGGATTCGCAAATCTCCCGGGAGACGCTGCCCGACGTTTTCGATCTGCCTGAAATGAAAGCGATCGGATCCCCGGAGGCTGCGCGTTCCGAGTTAAGTTCCATTTTCAAGTCCTACGACATTCGCGGTGTGGTGACGGCCTACCACGACGCCAAGACCGGAGACACTGTTCCCATGAATCTGACGGAAGCCGTTGCCCACCGCATCGGCCGGGCTCTGGCCTCCGTTGTTTTCGAGGACCTGCCGGGGGATACAAAGGGTCTTGTTCCGGGGGACCTGTTCGTTTTGGGGAGGGACAACGGACTGACTTCGCCGAGGATCGAGGCCGGACTGGCGAGAGGCCTTACGGAGGCCGGCGTCAACGTGATCATTGTGGGCGAGGGATGCAGCGGCGAGATCTACGGCACGATTCAGCGGCTGGGCGCGAAAGGCTGCATCATGGTGACCCGCTCCCACGTGGAAAAAGAATACAACGGCATGAAGATCGTGTTGGGTCGGGAGGCGTTGCACAGCCATTATATCGAACAGATCCGCGACGCCGTTTTCGAGGGGCGCGCGCGTAAGGCGGCGCAAAAGGCCGCGGTCATCGAGGGGGTCGGGCCGGAAACCCGAAGCATCTATATGGACGCTCTGGTAGACGAGTTCAAGGAGTCGCTAGGCCGGGGCGGGGCCCCTGTCGCCGTTAACTTCGGCGGAGGAACGGCCCGCCTTTACTCCGGCGCCATGGAAGAAATTCTTGGTCAGCGGCTGGTGAAAACGTTCCGAACGGAAAGCGACCCGGATGCCGTGGCCGGTCTCCCCGATCCCACACAACCCCGGTATCTCGAAACACAGATCGCCTGGTCCAAAGCGCATCCCGAGACGACCTTGTTCAGTTTCGATCTGGACGCGGACCGGGTGTCCGCCATGGTGGATGGGGAGCTGTTCCTGGGGGACACCATGGCCTTCCCCCTGGCCATGCATAAACTGGAGGTGGACCGGCCGGCTTTGACGGCTTTCGGAGAACGTACGGGACGTTTTTCGGACCGCGGACGGGCCGAGGAGATTGCGGGCACGGTTCTGGCGGATCCTCGTTGCACCAAACAGCTCTCCCAGCTCGTGCAAGGCCTGGGCGGCAAGGCGGTACAGCACCGCATCGGCCATTCCCACATCAAGGCGACCATGAACCGGATGATGGATTCCCTCAGCGGGGCCTGTGGATTCGAGTCGCCTAAGGAATTGGTGAGGGAAGCCCGCTACATTATGTGGCAGGCCGAGTATTCCCTCCATTTTTTCGGAACGGACGAGCACGGAGTGCCGGCCGACGATGCGCTGAGATTCATGTTGAAGTTCATCTCGGTGATGGACTATTACGGCAAGGTCTGGAGCGAGCCCGACCTGACCATCAAACGATTTCTGGCCCGTCTGCTCGAACGGAAACTGATCGGGAATTTCTTCCAGGCCCCCGAAATCCGGACCGTGTACGACAACGCGGACAAGGCCCGGGTCGTTTCGGATGTGGAGCGGGCCTTTCTGCCCTTGGTCCGGGAGAACCATTGGGAACTGGCCGGCATGGACGTGCTGGGCGACGGTTTCCGGGTGGACATGCCGGACGGTTTCCTGCTGTTTCGCTATTCGAACACCTCGCCCAAACTGACCATGCGGATCGAGGCCGGTGACAAACAGGGGTGGTTGAGGTATTTAAACCTGCTATTCAAACACTACAACGCATTGCGAAAGCCGGAGTACACGCTGGATTTGACGGAAAACGCGTTTCTGGTGGAACGCTTCGGCATCCAGGACCCGGACGCCATCCTGTAGCTCGGCGGCAAGCATTCAAGAGGAGGGAGGACTTCTCCGGAGGACTGAAGCCGGCCTCTCGATCCCGATTGCGACGCGGCCGGCGGCGCAACCCCCACAAAAGGTTTTGGAAAGGGTCGGGGGAAGCCTTTTTCAAAAGGTTTCCCCCGATGCCCTCTGAATGGATACACCCGGCGGAATCCGAGGAGGCGAGGGAAGTGAGCATCGAAATCGAGCGGGCTTTGCTAGATCCGAACGCGTACCCCCATGGTCCTGAAACCGTGGAAATGGCCGAAACGCACATTTCCTGGGTGTTTCTGGCGGGTGACTTTGTGTACAAAGTCAAGAAACCGGTCGACTTCGGCTTTCTGGATTTTACCGACCTTGCCAAACGGCGGCGGTTTTGCGAGGAGGAAGTGCGTTTGAACCGCCGTTTGGCCCCGGACCTCTACTTGGGCGTGGTGGGCATTACCAGGGAGAACGGCGAACTGAGAGTGGAAGGAACCGGGGATCCCATCGAATACGCCGTGAAGATGAAACGCATGCCCCGGGAACGGATGATGGACCGGCTCCTGGAGCAAGGAAAGGTGGATGAAACGACCATTCGGCGTATCTGCGAATTGCTGGTGGATTTTTACGACATGGCCGACACGGGAGGCGAAATCGACCGGTACGGCAAGATCGAATCCATCCGCTTCAACACGGACGAGAACTTCATGCAAACCGAGGAGTACGTGGGCGTGGCGCTTTCGGAACGCCGTTTTGACACGATTCGCGCGTTTGCGAATCGCTTTTACGAGGACACGGAGTTGTTCGAGTCCCGCATCCGGAAAAATCGGATCCGGGACTGTCATGGGGACCTGCATTCGGGAAACATCTGTATTCCCGGAGAAGTGATCATCTATGACTGTATCGAATTCAATGAACGGTTTCGCTACTCGGACGTAACGGCCGATATCGCTTTCCTGTCCATGGACCTGGATTTCAGAGGCCGACGCGATCTTTCGGAGCTGTTTGTCCATGAGTTCGCGCTGAAGTCCGGCGATTTGGAGAGCCTGCTTCTCATGGACTTCTACAAATGTTATCGCGCCTATGTGAGAGGCAAGATCCTCTGTTTTGCCTTCGATCAGGCCGAGAGTGGAATCGAGCGGCAGGCGCGGGCCCTCGAAACGGCGAAAAAGTATTTCGCGCTGGCGGAAAGTTACACGGGCGAGGCGCCGCCGCCGCGGGTCATCGTGATGTTCGGTCTGATCGCCACGGGCAAGACCACGTTGGCCGAGGCCCTGGGTGCTCGCCTGGGAGCGCCCGTCATCAGCTCGGACCCGGTGAGAAAGAATCTGGTGGGCCTGGCGCCGTCCAGCAGGCAATTCGAGGCTTTCGGTCAGGGCATCTACGACAGGGAAACCACGGACGCCCTGTATCGAAAGATGGTGCAGGATGCCGAAAAACTTCTGGCGCAGGGGCAGACCGTGATTTTGGACGCTTCGTTCCGGGATCCGGCCCACCGATCCCTGGTAATGGAATCGGCGAAGCGGCTGGGTGCGGAGACCACGTTCGTGCTGTGCGAGTGCGAAGAGGAGCTGATTCGCCGGCGGCTTTCGGAAAGGCTCTCGGATCCACACGCGGCTTCCGACGGCCGATGGGAGATTTACCAGCAGCAGAAAGCTCGATTTGAACAACCGTCGGATATTCTACCCGGCAACCTGATCAGGGTGGATTCCGGAGAAGATATTCAAGCCACCGTGGCATTACTGGAACGGTTATCGAGTTGAATCCGAATCATACGAAAGCGAGAATAGATGCCCGATGATCCCAAGATCAAGAAACTTCAGGAATCTCTTGCCGTAGCCCGGGGAGATGAACCGGCGGATCTCGCGGTCCGCAATGGGACGCTGGTCAACGTGTTCTCGGGAACCCTCGAACGTGCCGACGTGGCCGTGCATAACGGACGCGTGGCGGGCATCGGAGCGTATTCCGGTCGAATCGAAATCGATGCGGCGGGGAAGTTCGTGCTGCCGGGGTTTATAGAGGGACACATGCACATCGAGAGCAGTATGCTGGCGCCCCCGGAACTGGCTCGGGTGGCCGTGCCTCACGGAACCACTACCCTCGTTGCGGATCCTCACGAAATCACGAACGTGCTGGGAGCCGAAGGCGTGGAATACATGCTCGAATCGAGTCGCGGCCTTCCGATGGATTTCCTTTTCATGCTGCCGTCCTGTGTTCCCGCCACTCACATGGAAACCGCCGGCGCCGAGTTTCGAGTGGAAGACATGCTTCGATTCAAGGGCCGGCCGCGGATTCTGGGTCTGGCGGAAATGATGAATTTCCCCGGTGTGGTGGGCGGTATGGAAGAGGTCCTGGAGAAGCTTGCGGCCTTCGAGGATTGCGTTCGGGACGGCCATGCCCCGCTGCTGTCCGGGAGGAATCTCAACGCCTATCTGTTTGCCGGGGCCGGTTCGGACCACGAATGCACGCAACTCGAGGAGGCCCGTGAAAAGCTTTCAAAAGGTATGAGGGTCATGATTCGGCAGGGGACCCAGGCCCGGGACCTGGCAACGCTCGTCAAGTTGGTTACCCCCTCGAATTCCCGCCGCACCATGCTGGTTACGGACGATCGGCACCCTCACGAACTGATGGAATGGGGCCACGTGGACCATAACGTTCGACTGGCCGTCCGCGAAGGACTGGATCCCGTACTTGCCGTTCAGATGGCCACCATCAATCCGGCGGAATATTTCAGGCTGAGAGACCGGGGCGCCGTAGCGCCGGGGTTTGCCGCCGACCTGCTGATTGTGGACGATTTGAGGGAATTCCCCGTGGACACGGTGATCAAGAACGGGGAAGTTGTTTGCACCCGAGGACGACTCCAACGCGACCTGCCGAAGACCGAGCTGGGAAGGGCCGGTGACACGGTGCACGTCGGCGAGGTCACGGCCGATCGCTTCGGTATCGAGGCGAAGGGCGCAACGGCCCGAGTGATTCGAGTGATCGAAGGGCGGATTTTGACCGGAATGGAGCGTGTCGCCGTTAAGTCGAAAAACGGGGACGTCCTAGCGGACCCGGAATCGGATGTGGTGAAGCTGGCCGTGGTGGAACGGCACCGGAAAAGCGGCCGCATAGGCAAGGGGCTCGTCTCCGGTTTGGGTTTGAAGTCGGGAGCCCTGGCGTCCAGCGTGGCCCACGATTCCCATAACATCGTGGTTGCCGGAGTGGACGATCGGGCCATGGCGACGGCGGTTCGGGCGATACGGGAGATGGGCGGCGGATTGGCGGCGGCCTCGGAAGATCGTGTCCTGGCTACGGTTCCTCTGCCCGTGGCCGGGTTGATGTCACTAGAATCGGCGGCGGCGGTGGCGAAACAGCGGGCTTCACTGATTCAGGCCGTCCGAGTCCTCGGGTGCGCGTTGGAAGATCCCTTTATGGCGCTCTCGTTTTTGGCGTTGCCCGTGATTCCGGAACTCAAACTGACGGATCGCGGCCTGGTGGACGTGAACGCATTCAGCGTCGTGCCGCTGTTCGATTGACGGTTTGTCGGCTCCGGATTTTACTCGCTACTGATTCTCCGGATCATAAGCGGGCCGTATATGTCATTGGGCCGCCTTGTTTTGGGCTCCTATGTACCCGGCCCGGTCACGAATACGCTCGTCGATCTCTTCCTTATGCTCGCGCATAAACCGAAAGATCCGTTCCGAATGAACGAGAAGTCCGGCCCGATCCAACGTCCTGATCTGATCCGCGTCCAGTAGTCTGCTGTTTTCGTTCAGGTAGGAGATGATGGTGTCCTCGGCGTCCAGTTCCACCTGGAACCGGTCTTTCAGAAAATCCAGCCATTCCGCGAATTCCTTTGGGTGGTCCAGATGTTCGATGGGAATGCCCGTCTGCAAACTGATTTCCGACCCGCTTCCCGGGATGAACCGCGAACCCTTCAGATAGTCCAGTGCGTGGGCGATCTGATGAATCAAGGTGGAGTCGGTCACCTCTTTGGTCACAGCGATGTAAAGGTGATTCGGATCTTCCCGTTCGGTTTTCTTGGGATTGATCATGATGCCCGCACTTCCGGGGTCCTTGGGAAGATCCTTGCCTGCGACTCCGAGCGCGCAATAGGCCTGGAAATCGACAAACTTGACGCTCACGTCTTTTCCGGTCAGCTCGAGTATGTTCAAGGCGTCCAGCATTTCCTGTGTGCGGCCGTAACGAACTTCTTTGAGACCAGTAACCCGGAGGCCTGTGTCTTCGGGTAAAGTCTCGGCCCGCCGAAGGATCAGTTCCTCTTCCCGGCCCATGTGGCACTTCTTGAACTTCTTTCCGCTGCCGCAAGGGCAGGGGTCGTTTCTTCCGATCTGTTTCATGATTGATCCGTTTGCGTTGGAGTTTGCTATGTCAAGAGGGCCGAGCACGCCTCCGTTTCCGTGACGCTTAGCAGGCCGTTCAAAAACGCGATCTGCGGTCACGCCAACGGCGTGACGCTTCATCCCTCGTCACTGCGACCTACTCTATGTACGCCTTTCCTCGGGATTTGCGCGCCTTGCATCTCATCGTTCGTCAACGGGCTGTTAGGGCTCCGCTTAAGCCGGTCATCTCCCCTACCACATTTTCGAGGTGTTGGCAAACGAGGGTTTGGACGGATGGGTGAAGCCTCGGAAAGGGGGACGACAAGACGATCCCCCAACCTTGACTTGACTGCGGCCCTATACTATAGGGTGGTTTCATGAGTAACCTGCAGAAAATTCAGCAGATCGCCGTTGTCGTCAAGTGGAGCCAACCGGAGGCGATGAGCATGGGAGAGGCGCTTCGTGTGTGGCTGGAGGAGCGCGGGAAAAGGGTGTGCCTTTACGAGAACGCGGAACCGGGGGTGAACGGCTTCGCGGACGGAGCGAATTGTCTGCCGGAGGTGGATCTGGTGATTGTCCTGGGTGGGGACGGAACGCTGTTGAGCGTGGCTCGGAGACTCCATGGAGATGCTCCCATCATGGGAGTGAACCTGGGCGGGCTCGGATTTCTGACGGAGTTTTCGGCCACGGACCTCTATCCGGACATGGAACGGGTTCTAAACGGGGAAGCCGAAACGGAAGAGCGGTCCATGCTGAATGTGGCCGTTTTCCGAAACGGAGATCGGATCTCCGAGTGTGCGGTGCTGAACGACGCCGTCATCAACAAGGGGGCTCTCGCTCGCATGATTCGGCTGCATACGTATGTGAACGGCAGTTTTCTCAACTCCTTTCGATCCGATGGTCTCATTGTAAGCTCTCCGACGGGTTCCACGGCCTACAGCCTTTCCGCCGGGGGACCCATCCTGTATCCGACGTTGGAATGCATATCGCTCACACCGATTTGTCCTTTCATGCTGACCAACCGACCCATCATCCTTCCGGACAACGGAGTCATCGAGATACGGATCGGCAAGAAGGCAAACGACGTGACCTTGACGTACGACGGACAGGTGGGGTTCAAACTCGAGCCCGAGGACACGGTAAGGGCGAAAAAAGCGCGCAAGCGGGTGTTGCTGGTGAAATCGTTTCGGACCAACTATTTCCAAATCCTGCGCACGAGGTTGAAATGGGGAGAGGGGGGATGATGAGCAAGCAAGGCGCGCTGACAACCGGCATCGCTCTGGTTCTGATGGCCGTGACGTGGCTCTTCAATAGTACCGCTTCCGCGTTTCCCAATCGGGTCGTCGCTACGCTGACTGTTGGGAAAGGTCCATCCAGGATAGCTTTGGACGGGAGTGACAAGTTCGCTTATGTGACCAACAGGACGGACGGAACGGTCAGTCGCATCAACGTCTATACATTTCAAGCGAAGCCCGAAGCGTTGAAGGTGGGAACCGATCCCATCGGCGTGATCGTGCGAACGGACAACGCCCGGGTGTACGTTGCCAATTCCCTGGACAACACCATTTCCGTTGTGGATCCTACGAATTTCTCGGTTACCTCGAGTTTTGCCACCGCCGGTTTCCCTCAGGGCCTGGCCGTGAAACCTTCGGGCGGCGTGTTGTATGTCGCCACTCGCAACGACGGTCTCGTGAGGGCGTATAATTCGCTGGATAACAGCCTCCAGTTAACACTGGATTTGGGCGACGGCGTGGATCCCTTCAGCCTGGCGGTAACCCCGGACGGATTGCATGTGCTCGTAGTTTCCAGAGGGCTCGGCGTGGTGACGGTTCTCAAGGCGACGGACTTTTCCGTCGAGGGCTCCGTCGCCGTGGGAGCCGGGCCTCAAGGCATTGCGGTAGATCCGAACGGCAAGTTTGCGTACGTGGCAAATACTTTATCGGATTCGGTAAGTAAGATAGATATCGCCAACTTCACCCTCATAAATTCGGTAAACGTGGGTGGCGATCCTTCCGGAATCGTAGTGGCGTCGGACAACGATTTTGCATACGTTACCCAGCGGTCTGACAACAGTGTCGGGGTGATCAGGATATCCGATTTTTCGGTCGGGTCGACCGGCATTACGGTTGGAAGAAATCCGCAGGGACTGGCCCTGACGTCCGACGGCCGCTACCTGCTGGTGGTGAATGAAGATGACGGTACAGTGAATGTGCTTACGGATGCTCCGCATGTGAGTATCCGGAGCACGGAGCCTTCCGCCATTAACGATTCCGACAACCCGACGTCCACCATCACATGGCGTTCGGATCGCAGCGGCCCGTACCAGGTGGAGGTGGGAGGCGACGGCGTCAAGGGTTCGGGTGAAATCATCGATTCAGGGACGGCGCAAGCGGACCAGGACCGGCAGGTAGCCGTCACTGCTTCGGAGCTGACCCAGGGGGATGGGGCTTACTTTGTGTTCGTGTACGTGGATGAGACGGCGACGTCCACCACGGGCCGCATTGCGTCCGAGGTGATCCTCGATACCGTGGCCCCTTCGATCCCCGCCAACTTAAGAGTAGCCCTTGGCGATGAACTGCTTATCTTTCAATGGAATGCCGGCACGGATACCGGATCGGGCATTGGAGGGTATCGGCTGTCCTACGGTACGGAGTCGGGCCGGCTCGACCAATCGGTGGACACCGGCAATGTACTCCGTTACGAATTGACCGGACTGGTGAACGGCGCTACTTACTTTGCAACGGTTTCGGCCTTGGATAAGGCTACGAACGAGAGCGGTCCGAGCAATGAAGTGAGCGAAACGCCGGAGATCATTGTGGGCGCCATTCCTTCGGGCGGCGGGTGCTTCATCGATACGGCGTCGAGTGTCCGGCCATGCTGGTGGCCGGTGGTTCCGGCCGGACTGATTGCATTGCTGATTGGGCTTTGCGTTCGAGCGGGCAAGGGACGGATCGGACTTTGGGTTCTATTGATGCTGTGTTCCTGGAACGTGCAGGTGCACGCGGAGGATTACCGCAATGTCACCGGCATCATGCTGGGTCTGAAGGCCGGGTATTTCTTGCCGATGGACGGCATGGTCGAGGAGACGTACGATCAGGGGGGATTCGCCGGAGGTGTGACTATTACGTGGATCAACCGCTCGAATTTCGAGACCACGGTCGGCGTCGGACTCAAGGCATTGAACGCCGAGGCGCTGACGTCGTCCGGCCGAAGAACGGGCCAGGACTCGACTCTTCTCATTGTCCCCGTGGAGTTCACCATTCGCTACCGATTCGAATATGTCGAGGACCAACTATTCATACCGTACATCGACGCCGGCGTACAGGGTGACTATTACAATGAAGAAATTAAGGATTTGGGGGAAGAGAGCGGATTCACCGCCGGTTACCACGGGTCTCTAGGGGTTCGTATGTCTCTGAATGCCATTGCTCCCGATGATTCGGACGGTTTTTATCAAATTACCGGAGTGAAAGAGACGTTCCTGGTCATGCAAGGTCGCTACGAAGTCATCGACCGGTTTGGACAAGAGGATTTCGATCTCGGTGGGCTGATACTCACCATGGGAGTGGAGCTTCAGTTCTGATGAAATCTCAAGGCAGAGCGAAGGAAAGCTCCCTCTAATGGTCCTGGTTCCATTGAAACTTCAGAGCGCGTCAAGGTTGCATTTATGGGAAAAGCCAAGAAGAAACATAAGACCGAACATGCTCCTGTCCTAACCGCGGAAGAGACGGGGAAACTGGAGGTTTTGAAGGAGAAGTGGTCCATGACCCCGGATCCGGCGAACGACGATGCGGTTAACGAGGTTATCGAGGCCTGCCGTACTTCCGAGGCCCTATGCCGGCTTGTAATCTCGCTGGCGCAGGAAAATCCATCGTCCTTTTCGGTTCGCGTGCTGGCGGAACTCGAGACACTCCGCGACAATAAGGAGTTTCGGAAACAGGTAAGGCGTGCGCGGCATCACCTGAAACAATCAGGTCTCGACCGGCAAGCGGAGTTCGAAAAGCCGAAGGGTGGAATTTACCGGAAAGCGGAGAAAAGAGAGCCCAGCGCATATGTAAGTTCCATTGATCATTCGGGATCCCGCATTGCCATCCTGTCGGCGCCACGGGAAACGCTGGGAACCAGAACAGCCATCAGTATGTTCAATGAGACGGATGGCTTTGTCGAATTCAAAAGCCTGGAAATGAGTCAGAGCGAATTCAAAGGGTTTCTCAAACTCTTTGAAAAAGACACTGAGACAGAGGTCTATCCCACAAGTCCGGGACACGTTTGTATCCTTTTTCGGGAAGCAGTATCCGTGATGAGCGCTCGTGGCTCCACGCCTCCGCCCGGCTACGCCGAGTGGAGGGACTATGTGGAACACCAGTCACCCGTTGCGGCAACTCCCCTGATTTTTGAATACGTGTCCAAAGAGGACATCGAGTCAAACCCCGTACTTCTGAGGAGGTCGGACGAACTGATCAAGGACGACATGATTTTGCCTTGGGTTTTGGACCTGGACGAGGTGGAGCCTTATATTCAAAGAGTGCGGCAGGCCGAGGAAAGTATGATCGTTATGTCCGAGTCTCAGCAGCGGGTCCGGTTGGCCGGGATCTACGAGCAGGCTGTAAAAACGTTGTTTACACCCGAGCGGCGGGATCGCATGAAGCGGCGGCTGGAGGAAACGGCCTATCTGTTTTGGCGGAACGGAAAGGAGGATCTGGCGCGAATCGCTGCCGCGGCTTCGCTGGATGTAACGGGTGAGCACCGGCTCGTTCCGGAGAATCCGTTTCTTCTGAATCTGGTGGAGGCTTCCATCGGCTTGTGGCAACGGACGGAAGCCGAAGATGAAGACGAGTCCGGCGGGAAATCCGAGTCGCCTTTGATTCTTCTATGAAAACGGGGGGAAAATGATGATCGCCGTCAACGTAAAATCTTCCGCCCGAACGGAGATGATCGACATTACGGGAAGAATTCAGGGGGAGATCGACGGCGCCGGCTTTAAAGACGGTCTGTGCGTTTTGTATGCGCCCCACACCACCGCGGCCGTGACCGTAAACGAGGGGGCGGATCCGGCCGTCCAATCAGACATCCTCAAGGAACTCGATAAAATCATACCCCTTCAGGATGGGTATAGACATGCGGAAGGGAATTCCGCGGCCCATATCAAGACTTCTCTCATCGGACCGGAGCAGCTCATCATCGTCGAGGATGGAAAGCTTGTGTTGGGAACATGGCAGCGAGTATTTTTCTGCGAATTCGATGGACCACGAAACAGGATGCTATATATCAAGCTGATCGGATAGGAGCTGCAATCGTGTCGTTGAAACGAACGGACGGACGTCCGCAAGAAGGATCGGACAGTGATATTGTAAATCGCATGGACGAGACGGACCGGAAATTGATCAACCGAATGCAGTCGAGATTTCCCATCGATTCGAGGCCCTATGCGGTCATCGGCGACAAGTTGGGACTCTCGGAAAACGAGGTGATCGAGAGGGTTTCACGCCTGAAGAAAGTGGGCGTGATCCGCCGCATCGGGGCCAATCTGAATCCTCGCAAGATCGGGTTTACAAGTACGCTCTGCGCAGCTCACGTACCGGATGACCGGGTGGACGAATTCGTCGAGGAAGTGAACAGACATCCCGGAGTGACCCACAATTATGGCAGGAATCACCACTACAACATCTGGTTTACGTTTATCGCTCCGTCTTCGGAGCAGATCGAAGAACATCTGAAAAGCATCTCGGAGCATACTGGAATTACGGATATTCTGAATATGCCTGCCACCAAGGTATACAAAATCCGAGCCGAATTCCATGTCTGAGGCTCAGTGGAACAGACATCGAATGTTTTGCGTCCGACAGCCGTACGGGGGCACGTCGAATCGGAAGTTAGCGCTCAATCGGAAGAACCTCGAACTTCCACTTCATTTCGAAAACCCATGAAAGGCGTCATCCTTCCCGTTCGACCCACGGAAACCGGCGAACGGTTCATCCGGGCGGCAAACAGAGCATTGGCGGACAGCAGGGAAGTGTTCCGAGTCCTCGATGATCGGTGCGCCGACGTGCGCCGAGGCGACGTGTTCGTCCAAGGAGAGCACAGCGCATCCATGTGCGCGTCTCCAGGGGCGCAGGCTCGCGACGTCCCTGCTTCGATGTTGGCGCCGTTGAAACGGGGCCGAATCGCCGTGCTGTGGGACGAGTCCTTTTTCTGGGGGGTCCTGGCCGTCGCGGGTCTGAACCGGTTGGGTTTCGAGTACCAACTGATTTCCTGTTCCGATGTGCGCTACGAAGGACTTTGCGAATACGATCTCCTGGTCGTGCCGGGCGGATGGGCGGCGGAAAAGGCTCGGCGTCTGGGAAAGACGGGCAGGCATGCGGTGCGCGCCTTTGTGAGGGCGGGTGGGGCGTATCTTGGATTCTGCGGAGGCGCGGGCCTGTCTCTGGACGTAACCGGGGGACTGGGACTGCTTCCCGTGAAACGCAAGCCTTCGGAAGAGCGCGTGCCGAATTTCAGCGGATCTCTTATGGTACGGCCCGAATCCGAGGCTCACCCGGCATGGCTGGGCCTGAACGGCCCTCAACGCCTGTACGTTTGGTGGCCCTCCCAGTTCGAGATAGCAGACGAGAATGCGGTTCGAATTCTCGGTCGTTACACGGCTCCCTGTGACGATTTCTTTGTCTCCGACCTGAACGTTTTCGAAATCCTTCAAAACGGCGGCGACTGGATCGACTGGGAGCAACGCTACGGCGCGAATCTGGATCCGGCAAGGCTTGAAGGGGAGCCCGCAGTCCTAGAAGGTCGGTTCGGAGAGGGAACGGTCATCGCCTCTTACGCCCACCTTGAAACACCCGGAAGCGCGGCTGGGGCGGTGGCTTTGTTCAATTCGATACAGTACCTGTTGACCGGAACCCGTGCCGATGTTTGCCGGTCCGGGACGGCAGGTGAAAGAATGGCGTCCGTTTCTCCTTCGGAACGCCGTCGAATTCACACACTCGTGGAAAAGATGGTGGACCGGGCGGAGGCCTTACGCACGCTGGGAGTGCGAGTAGGGCTCTGGGAGCCGCGTAACGATTGGTTCCTGTTATGGCGGCGCGGAGTCAAAGGGTTTGCATTCAATGCGCTCTTTGGCCTGATAAACGAGTTGAACCGGCGCACTCTCGAAAGTGGACCCAGACTGCCCGGCGACGTTTCGGCAGACGAGTTCTTGGCGAAGCTCGGTGAAGCCGCGGGTCTTTCGGAACGCTTTTTTCTGGAAGCGTCGGGTGTTCTGACTGACATCCGCTTGACGATCTCGGAATTGCCCCGGAGGGATTCCCAGGAACTGTACCACCGGGTTTCCCGGATGGGGGGAGACAATGAAATTTACCGGCGCCTTCAGGAGTGTCTGGGGGACTTGCTGTACCACCTGTTGAGAGTCTCCGGGGAGTAGCATGCGGTCGGGCTGGTGCATTGGAGAGGGCCGAGGGCGCAGTGGCAGGGCTTTTTCGGAAGCTTGTGAAAAGAATCATTTTTTTATTGACTTCCTACTGACTGAAATGTATATATGATCGCCTGTCAATGAACGGAATTACCTGTTTGGACCATCGCTCTCTATGACACAGAAGGGACTTAGGCGCCAAGCCGCGGTCGACTGCACGATTGGTGAGATCACCAAACCCTTTACAT